>JASEHA010000173.1 GCA_030018795.1 bacterium | reverse complement strand
CAATCGTGTGCAACCTAAAAAGTTATTCATCAGCGTTCTAACTCTTTTCTGATTCCTTAACTAATTTATGTAGACAAGTCAAATTTAACTTACAATTTGAATTACCAACATGATTCGTTAAAGAATCAATAAAAATGTGGGATTTAGATGCGTTTGCCCTGTGATCCCCACAAAAAAACACTTGCAAATCACTACTATTTATGATATAGTTAAAATCATGATGAAAATCAGGGATTTGATTGAAACACCACAGGTTAAAACGGTTATCCAGTTAGAGGATGTGCATTCAAGGGATGAGGGTGTACTTGAAGAGCTGCTGAATTCCTTTGTCTTTACCGAAGAGGTGGGGTTTAATTTTGAGGTGCTGTTTGATGCCTTTAGCAAACCCACAGGTACAGGCTGTTTCCTGAAAGGCAATTATGGTAGCGGAAAGTCACACTTTCTGGCAGTACTCTCTCTTTTGCTGGAACACATGCCTTTGGTTGATAAAGGGGAGAAAGAGGAGAAAGAAAAGAAAGAAAAGATTGCATCTAAATACTTGTTAAGGGAAAAGCGGTTTCTGACGGTCAAGATCCCATTGGTACGCTACCCCAGCTCGCTTAGATTAGAGGAGATTATCCTCTCTTCCATTGAGAAGGAATTCTCTACACCCATCATTTTAGCCAACCATAACCGATTGATCAATGATTTTAACAAATATATCCTGCCCCAGCACCCAGAATTCCTTAAGGGACGCACCCAGCAGCAGTGGCAGGGATTAATCCAGGAAGACTCATTGACCGCAGCTCGGGAGATTGTCAGCTGCTTGAACACCCTTGAGGCTGTTCCCCTGCGGTATCATTATGACCGGGAAGAGACTTTTGAAAGGATAAGACATGAGCTTAAGGGTAATGGATTGGTTTTGCTTATTGATGAGCTTTCAGAATTCCTCAAGGCAAAGCCAGGGACTACTGCTTTTAATGAGGATGTTCGTTACCTGCAATACCTGGGTGAGAAGGCAGCATCCTCGCCACTCTGGATAATTGCCTCTTTGCAGGAGGGGATTGAAGAGATAGGCTATTTGGAGGAGGCGTTGTTTAACCGCATCAAGGATCGCTACCCAAAACGCCTTACCCTTTCCTCACGCCACATCGAGGAGCTGATTGATAAAAGGCTGATTATCAAAAAACAGGGAGCTGCAGCACACATCAGTCAGGTCTATGCCAATCTCAGACACGCATTCCCGCATCTGGTCATGGATAAGGAGAAATTCATTCAGCTTTACCCGGCTCATCCTTCAACCATCCGTATGTTAGAAGGCTTATCCCTGCTCTTCTCCCAACATCGCGGGGTAGTTGATTATATCCATTACCAGATTGCCGGCGACATGAGCCGCCAGATTGAAGGGATGCTGGATAAACCCATAGACACACTTCTGACCCCTGATACCATCTTTGACCACTTTAGCCACCGCATCAAGGAAACGGTTGAGATTGCCCCTTATTACAATATTGCCTTTAGCTATTTTCAGCGGGAAATACCCGAGTTATTCAAAAAAGAATTTGACAGGACTATTGCCTTGAACCTGGTTAAACTCCTGATCCTTACCGAGCTGTCGCCATTAGAAAAAAGGCATACAGTCAGAGAACTTACCAATATGCTTGTCAGGAAGGTAACAGATTTAGAAAGTGGGTTTAATTATGATTACATCAAGGAGGCTATCTTAGACAGATTGCTGCTGGAGTCAGCCTATATTAAGAGTGAGCTTGCGGAAAATGCGGAAAATGCGGAAAACCCACTTGGGACCATCTATTACCTTGACCTTGAGGCAAATATCAATCAGCTCATTGCCCGCTATACCAAGGAGCTTATCAAGGAATTGAAGACAAAGGAGCAAAGTTATTTAGAGCTGCTTAAGGCGATTAATCCTGCCTACCTGCCCCTGGCCGGTCTGTCTGAAGGCAGGCAAAAACGATTTATCCGCTGGGAAAATACATCTCGGGAAGGGGTAATCATCCTGTGCGATTTGCGATACATCTCACTTAGCGAGATGGAATCGCTTCAGCAAAGCCTGATTCAGCAGGAGACAGATTTTGTCCTTTTAATGGGACTGCCTGTTTTTGTTGATGAGCAGAGGGAGTATATCACCAAATTATTGGGCTATCAACAGGCTAATGCCCTTTCGCAGAATATTGTTGTCTGGCTGCCTGCTTATTTAACCCCGCAGGATGAGGATTATTGCTTTACTACCTACAGCCATCAGATACTCATGCAAAGATGCCAGAATAATGACCCGCATCAAATCCTGCCTGTTTTGAGCAAGATAGTAGAAAAAGAGATGCCCAGGATGCGTGAAATCTTGACTGAGGTCTATTTCAGGGGTAGTTTGTTTAATACACAGGGGGAGAGGAAGACCGCCTTAAAGGATCTGGGTTATCCTGCCTTTGAACACCTGCTAAAGACCATATTTGGCCCACTGCTTTCCTTAAGCTATCCCAGGCATAATGAGATTATGCCCTATACAGATTACATCACCCAGCATATCATCGAAACGCTCTGGACAGAATTCATTATTGCCGAAAAGATTACCCTGAAACAGGCACAGGAAAAGGATGTGCAAAATAGCATTGAAACGATTGCTATTCCCCTGGGACTGGCTAAGAAAACCGCTAATTACCTTATCCTGAATGTAGAGGCAACCAAAAATGAATTGATTATCGATTATTTAGCCTATCTCTTGCCGGGAAAAAGGGTGAAGCTTGAGAATCTTTACTGGCGGCTGCGTAAAAGCCCCTGGGGGATAGACAGACACCGCTTTAATCTCCTGACCTCAGCCCTTATCCATACAGGCTATCTCACCCCTTACAAGGAAGGACGCATCAGCCCATTTCCTTCACCGGCAAAGCTTTATTTATTCGGGATAGACGAGCTGGGTGAAGGAAAACTATTGGAAAAGGAGCATATCGAGCTTCTGCCCATGGGCAGTTTTATCTGGGGCGGGGTAAATACCACGCCCTTTACCCTGATTACTCAGCGTCAGCTCTGGGATGAGGCATTGAAATTCAAATCAAAAACAGACATCAGCCAATTGGCAAGGGTCTATACCCGTTTCAGCGATTATTCGGCATTCAAATCACTCATCGTAGATGAAATCAATAGAATTGTCTTATCCATAGAGGATTTTTTGGATGAGATCAAGATAAGTTATGATTCTAAGAATGGTTTAGAGCGAATTATTTGTTATCTGCAGGAGCATCCTGAGGTCAACAAGGATTATACTGCCTTCCAGAACCTATTAACCTTTTTTTCTCCCTTTTCTCAATACGCCCAGGAGTATAACCGTATTTATAATTATATCCATCATCCGCAGCTTTATATTCCAGCTAATGAGGAATTCAGCTATCTGAGGCAGAAAAAGGAAAAGCTTGACCTTATTAACCTGAGTGAGATTATCTTTAATGGTGAGTTTGGGGGGGTGCAAAGCGATTATGGTGACTTTGTTACTGCCTTTGTGGAGGTTTACAGCCAGCATCATCAGGATTATTATAGCCATAGTTATTTCAGCCAGATAAAGGATTTCCGCCAGGAATTAGAATACAGCCTCTTAGAAAAGCTGTCAAAGATAAACCTGATTTCAGTAGAAAATGACCTTGTCCTTATAGAGCGGCTGCTTTCTGCTGGGCAAAGGGAGTGCAGAAAGAGGTTAAACGAGGAGCTTGAGCTTAAGCCGATATGCAACTGTCAGTATCGATTAGGACAGGAATCCTGCTTCCCAAATCTGGAAGAGGTGCGGGTAAGGATACGCAGCGGTATTGTGGAATACATTCAAGCACTCAAAGAACCAGGCATCCAGGGACCAATAGAGAGTCATATCCGTGGCTTAAGCCAGCTTGGCCGTCATGAGGCAGAGGACTTGAGGAAGCTTATCCAGATGGATACCTCTAATCAGGAACGCTTGATTACTCAGCTGCGATATTCTTTAACCGACAGCCTGATTGACCAATTAAATCAGGCACTTGAGGGTAGACAGCTGATTGTTAAGCGAAATCTGGAGGATTTGATTGACCGAATTGTCGAGCGTAAGTTTCAGAAGGCAAAACTGAGAAAGTGCTTTGAGGATTGGCTGGATGGTGGTGAAAAACTGGCCGAAGAGGTTTATGTCTCGGTTAATTCAAGAAAAACAGACACTGAGTATGACGGACTGCAAGAGGTTATCAAGGAAGAGGGTGATAGATTTTTAGCCGCTTTTTGGGCAGTCTGTAGCATGGCTCAACATAAACCCATGGAGGCATTAAAGCAAAGCCTGTTTTTACGCAGCTCTTACCAGATTGACTCAAATCGATTGGATGAGGTTATTCGTCATGGCAGTGAATTGAAAAAGCAGCCTCAAACTGCAAACCAGATTGAGCTTGCAGAGCAAAGGATAAGGGAGCAGAACCAAACCGAGCAATTCTTAAGGGAACTGAATCTTTCGGCAAGGACTATTGATGAGCTATTGCAGCTAATTGCTGGTGAGCATATATTCAAGTTTGTGTCCAAAGAAGCGGTCAGGCTGCTGCTTACCCGATTATTGACCGAGGATATTCAGCATCCACTAAGTATTGAGTCAACAAGACCTGACTGGTATCACATTCAGATGGCAAACGATCTGTCCTTGCTCCTTAAGGGGATGAAAACCTACCCGGCAGAGACAGATCTTTTCAATGCCTACATCAACCACATCTCACCGATTAACTTTTTAATAGAGCGGCTGGCCAGTAATAATTTCAGGGAAGGGATTCTGGTTGAGAGCATACTCAAGGACTTAAGGCACAGGGTCAATCAATTGACTAAGGAGTACCAGCAGCGGTTTTCTGCAGAATTATCAAAACACAAGCATTGGACAACAGATGATTTCCTTAAACGGATATTTTATCCAACCAGGGCAAAATATCCAGATGCAGCCTGTTTCATCATTATCTTAGATGGCGGCCGTTGGGATGTGTTTGAGTATCTTCTGCCTGAGATAAAAGCCTGCCTGCCCAATCATGAATTATCAGTAATAACCCCATTAGAGTCACTTGAGCCAACAACGACTGAGATTAACCGTCAGGCAATGGTAGGGGCACTATTAGAGAAAGAGGATGAGGCTGCCTTTTATACCTATGTTGAGGGGATAAACAAGCGGGAGGAAATCGGGCAAGTATTAAGTGATGAAAAACCTATCAAGATACTTAACTTCAATTTTATTGATTCACGGCTACATACGACAATGCTTGAACCCCACATCTTTTACCAGGAGCTTAGCTTAGAGCTAAAAGCCAATATCCTGCCCTATTTCAAGAACCTACCCGGCCAGAGCCTGATTTTCATGCTTTCTGACCATGGGTTTCTATATCAGCCATCAAAAAAGGAAGCCTACTCACATGGTGGCAGCTCGGTGTTTGAAAAGGTTGTTCCTTGTGGGGTATGGTTGCCGAAGATAGGGAATCGGTGAACAAATAAATGGAAGCATAAGGTAACCGTTCACAGTGGGGTTAGTAACTGAGTTGATTTAGGGAAAAGGTGGAAGAAAAGACTTGCACTGCATTGTAAATATGCCGTCAAGCGTGGTCCAAACAAACTACCTTTGAACAGACAAATCGATTGTCTTAAACGCTGGCATGTCTACACCTGTTACTGACTGATTACGATTGCTACCAAAAGTTTATTGAC
>JASEHA010000172.1 GCA_030018795.1 bacterium | reverse complement strand
CAGTCACCAGGACACCAGACACCGCGAGAAACTGATATTTGATGAAAAAAGGATTGCGACCGACTGGTGACTGGTGTACAAGTATAATGCCCCCTTAAAACACAATACTCACATCCATATTTACCTTATGAGAGGTATAATTATGTGTTGCATCCAGATGATTATGAACATCTGACCAGACATGACTGAGAGCAATGTTCATCATCTTGAGCATCCACCACTTTATTGTTGTGGATGAGGAATAGCCTGTCTGGTGGGTAGAATCATTGTCAGTGCAGGTAAGCATCTCGTTTATGGTAAGCTTATCCTTGATGGTATACCCTGCCCCCATGCTTGAAAAATAATCTATGGTTTTCAGGTTAGATACCTTGTTCAGGCTGCTGGTTTGCTTAAACTCTGAGGATACATTCCATTTTGTTGTCGTATATCCTACCTTGATGGATGGAATATCCTTTGACAGGGTATCTTTTTTAGTACATTCATAGCTAAGCTTTGTTGCCAGACCTTTCTTGAATATTGTCTCCCAGATAAGGAGATATATATCAGTAGTGATTGAGTTGGTAATGTCCTGACGGATTCGAGAGGTCAGGGAGGATGTTCCAGCTATTCTAGCTGTTCCAGCTGTTCCAGCCTGTTTCCACATCTTAAACCATCTGGTAATCTCACCAGTATAATTATCTGTCTTATTCTTTATCCCATCAGCATTACTTCTTGAAAATCGATATTGCGATAGCCATTTCCATTTTTCAGACAAGGAAGAGGTAAGTTTCATATCCCCACCAGAGGCATCTGTTTGAGAGGTTATGGACTGATGTTCCATCTGCTTCTTTTGAGTATTTTCAAGGAATGTATTCAGCGATGGACGATTCTTTGGGGTAATCCCAAGCTCCATGGAAAAGGTTTGATTATTCTGCTCGCTGTTAAGGACAAGGTTTGAGAGATTATTGTGACTATACCTGATGATGCTTGATAATTTATCTGATGAGGTTACATTTATAGCCCCAAGGATATTCTCTTCCTTAGAGATACGGCTGTCTTTATTAATATCTTTGCTGGTTTTAAGCTTATATTCAGGGATCAGCTCTATCCCTGAAACAGGCTCAAGGTTAAATCGCAGGTAGGTGTGATTGGAAGAGGTATGAAAATTATGGACATTATCCCAAGCATTGATATTCATCAAGCGGTTAAAAAACCGAAGCCGGACAAGGTGAAGGATATTCTCCTTAGCAGCATCAAGGCTCAGGGTTGTTTTTTTGTTGACATTATCTATCAGTCGTATCTCTTTGCTGTCATTTTCATCCTCCTGCTTATAATCAATGTTGAGCTTGAATACATCGGATGGCTCAAATTTTATTCCGGTAGAGGATATATTCTTTTTAATCTGTTTCTCAAGTGAAGATTTGGACTTGAGATTATTTTCGTATTTCAGAAAGAACATGGTTGATGGTATCAAAAAGACTTGTGCCTCAGCCTGACCCTGTCTTGTATCACTGATTGACTCAAAACCAGAAAGCCCAATAGGATTAAACCCTGAATCAACATCCTTAACCCCTGCTTTAAGCTTAAGCTTCTCAGTTGAAAATTCAGCCTCAATCTTTTTTGCCAGTCCATCCATTGATGAGCCTTCTTTAGACACTAAGTCATCCATGTACAGGGTAACCGTCTCAGAGCCGGTATTATTAAAGATAAACTGAATACGGTTAATGGTCTTCAGGTCAGGCTCTCCACAGATAATTGCATCTGAGGATAGACTCTTCTTGATAGAAATATATTCCCCTATTTTATCTGGACTAAAGTTATACGCAAAATATGGGGTAGTTGCCGAATAAAGTCGCAATGTTACTGTAGCCAAGCCTTGTGCCCTTACCCAGTAATCAATGGTTGAATAGAGGGAAAGGTCAAGTGGTGTAGCAAATATTTGTTCAATGGTATTTGTTCCTGTGCCGCACATGATGCGTAATACCTGATGATTATCAACACCCTCAGGGTGCAAAACATTCTCAGGGTTTTTTTCTGCTGAAATATTCACCCCAGAACTCAATGCCTTCCAACGGGTAAGAAGACCATCACCCTCCATATCATCCAGATATGCTTTTGCGTCATTTCCCGGCTCTTTTGTGCTTGCTGCCAGCTCACCTGTAATCTTAAGCCTTTCTCCAGGATGGATATTGATATCAAATCCAAATATTTGCTGCTTCATCTGTGTCATGGACTGAGTAGTTTTTGCCTTAGGGGCAGCATCAGACTTGAAGAGATAGGTGCAACCTACATCCATCCCCTTATTAAGGCTATACCCGCTCCTCATCCCGGCAAGGTTGTATCGATTACCTTCGGCTACTGTTTCGTATTCAATCTTTACCTCTGAGTCTGCATATATGCCACTCATGTGTTGATCAAAAAAACGAACCTCACCAGTCTCATAATTGATGGTATAATCTAATTCCCTCTGCTTCCTGATGCCATTTACCATAACCCTTTCACTGCCGGGCAAAACCGGCGGATCAAGCCGATAGGTCTTGGCTGCATAATCGTAATCAATATTAAAGGAGGTTGTTGCTGTAAAATAGATGCTGCCGTCAGAATAATTAATCTGATAATCTATGCCTTTGGTAAGGGTTGAACTGCCAGATACAATGACCTCTGTTCCCTCAATAACATCATGATAGCTTAGCCTATAATAGCTGTGTATCTCTTCATCTGCTGTATCAGGCCCCTTAATCGTCAAGGTACCGCTTTGATCATAAGCCACCTGAATGATAGCATCTATTTCTGCTGGAATGGTGAGAACAAGGACACGAATTGTTGTCGATGGAGAGCCACAGGATTGTGTCAAAATAGTGTAATCAGTATTTGGGGTTAAGCTTGTAAATCCGTCGCCATTCTCCATGATACCATCATCAACCAGAACCTCATTCACTGTTTCTTCTGGCAGAAGCAGATAATATTTCCTCATCTCTCCATCTTGAGAAAAATACTGTGAATTATGCCCAATATCTCCCTTGTATACAGCGGTTTTAGAGATACCCCTGTTTGTTGCCGCAAATATTTGAGTGTTGAACTTATCAGTCTTAATTCCTGACTTTACCCCAAACATCCGACAATTATATCCGGCAAACTCTGTTTCATTTAAGACAATATCCATATGACCAAGTGATGATGAGAATATATCCCTTTGATAATTGACCAGCATCTCCAATGGGTTTATCTCTCTGGTATCATCGTAATTCATATAAGCGTTTAAGCCTTCTCCTGTCTTCCCTTCCAAAAGAAGCTTAGTGGACTGGTTCAGCTTAAACCCTTTGCTTTTATCTGGAGCATCCCCTGTAAAATCGGTATAAACAGAAGAAAACATCTTTATGCCTGAGATGTTGAATGAATTTGAATTGTTGGCAGCATAGAGATACGCAGGAAAAAGCAGAATGCTAATTAAAAGTAATATCTTTTTCATCTTTTTCACCATAGTCCATAGTTCATGTCCACAGTCTACAGTCCACAGACCAGGATGTCTGGGCTACCGCCTCCTGACCCCTGATTTCCCTCACCCAGCCCTTCAACAATCCGTCTCATAATACATTCAGCAATCCTGTCCTTGGAAAGCATTGGTATCTTTTCTTGCCGGCCATGTTTATCAATAAGAATAACCTCATTCTGGTCAGAGCCAAAGCCAATATCCTTTCTGCCAATATCATTAGCCACAATAAAATCAAGGTTTTTCTCCCTCAATTTTTTGACAGCATTCTCGATAATATTCCGGCTTTCAGCTGCAAAACCAACCACCACCCCGTCCCACTTTTTAGAGGCAACTTCCATTAAGATATCAGGTGTTTGCTGCATTTGAAGAACTATTCTATCTGCACCCTTCTTCAACTTTTCACTGCTTACCTCTACAGGCGTATAGTCGCTTACAGCGGCAGCAGAGATAAGGATATCAGAGGACTCAAGGCATTCCATAACCTTATCCCTCATCTGGCAGGCAGAAGTAACACGATGTATCTCAACCCCATGGGGTGTATCCAGACAGGTTGGGCCACTGATCAAGATAACCCTTGCCCCCATTCTTTTTGCTGCCCTTGATAGACTATAGCCCATCTTACCCGAAGATGGGTTGCTGATGTATCTAACCGGATCAATCATCTCCCGGGTAGGGCCGGCAGTAATCAAGACTGTCTTTGCTCGCAAAACATCTTGTTCGCCTTTCTCGCCTTTTTCGCCTTTTTCGCCTTTCTCACCTTTCTCGTTAGCCACAGTATCCACTGTATCAATAATCCTCTCCATAGAGGCTAACCGTCCATCCCCCTCTGTGCCACATGCCAGACAACCATATTCTGGGGTAATAAACCGAATACCCCGTTGTTCCAATCGTTGAATATTTTCCTGAAGGATAGGATTATGCCACATACGGGTATTCATTGCCGGTGCAATCAATATTTGACTTCCCATTGTCAGGGCAAGGGTGGTAAGGAAATCATCTGCAATCCCGCAGGCAATCTTTGAGATAATATTAGCCGTTGCCGGTGCAATCAACAAAAGGCTGCACTTATCAGACAGGGATATATGCTCAATCTTGGACGAAGAAAACGAAGAAAACGAAGAATCTGAAGTGAACAAAGAAGTAATGACTGGATTTCTGGATAATGTTTGAAAGGTAAGGGGCGAGACAAAAGAGGCTGCTTTCTCAGTCATCACAACATGGATATTATATCCCAGCTTCATCAAGGAGCTGGTCAATTCTGCTGCCTTGTAGGCAGCAATACTTCCTGTTATACCAAGAGCAATTGTCTTCATATCTTATCTTTCCTGCAAGATATTAAATCTCTCTTTAATCTCCTGAGGCATTCTCTTTAATCGGCACTTCTCAGCAATAATAATTGTTGACAGCCTTTCTATGCTAATATCTACATCCTCATTGATAATCCAGTAATCATAGAGAGCAACAGCCTTCAGCTCTTCTTCTGCTGCAAGCAGTCTTTTTTCTATCTCTTCATGAGAATCTGTCATTCGTCCAAGCAGCCTTATCCTTAGATCCTCTATAAATGGTGGAAGAATAAATATCAAAATTGCATTATCTGGATAAAGCTCTTTGATAGCCTTTGCACCCTTGCTGTCAATATCAAATATAACATCTACACCGGCAGAAAGCATATTCTCTACAAACTGTTTTGATGTGCCGTAATAATCATCATAAGTCTTTGTCCATTCTACAAAATCACCTCTGGCTATGCAATCCTTAAACCTTTCTTCAGACACAAAGAAATAATCTATCCCATCTCTCTCATTGTCCCTTTTAGGTCTGGTACATGTAGAGATAGAGAATTGAATCTCAGGAAATGCTTTAAGCAATTTCCGAGTAACTGTGGTTTTTCCTGCTCCAGAGGGAGCAGAGATGACTATCAGCAAGCTGTTATTATCCATAATATCTCCTTTAAATTGAATAGAATTCTGGCTTCTGGCTTCTGAATTCTATATTCTGATTTCCGTCTTCTGACTCCTCATTCCACATTCTGTATCTGTTCGCGTATTTTTTCCAATTCATTCTTTATCTGCAAGACAGCCTTAACAATAGAAAGGTTATTAGCTTTTGAGCCAATGGTATTTATCTCCCGATTCAACTCCTGCATCAGAAAGTCTAATGGTCTCCCGACAGGTTCAGATTTTTCAATAAGTTGCAAAAACTGCTCTATATGGCTCTTAGTTCTGACA
>JASEHA010000171.1 GCA_030018795.1 bacterium | reverse complement strand
TCACTCATCTATTTTTGACTGAAAGAATCGCAGGTTGAAAAAACTTGAACATCGAATCGAGTAAAAGGTACTAAATCAACAGAGTCATGTATACACAACAAGAACTAACATTTCCTCATATCCGTGCCATCTCAGCCTCTGCAGGCTCAGGGAAGACCCATACCCTTAAGAAGCGGTATCTGGATTTTCTTTTTTCCAAAACCTTCCGATCATTCTCCGATATTCTGGCTATTACCTTTACCAACAAAGCAACCGGTGAGATGAAGAAGAGAATTATAACTGAGCTTAAGGGGAAAGCCCTTCAAGGCTCAAAAATAGCTGAGAGGCGATTGGATGAGCTGTTTGACAGGTATTCGGATTTCAGGATACAAACCATTGATGCCTTTCTGACATCCATAGCTGCTGCCTCTGCCTTAGAGCTTGGATTCCCGCCGCATTTTAAGATAACGCTCAGCCAAAAACCAATATTTAACCTTGTTCTTGATGAATTACTGGACATGGTTCAGCCAGACTCAGAAGATGGTATCACCCAATGCCTCCTTAATTTTCTTGATGAAATTTTGAAGCCTGGATGGAACATAAAGGAGATGATCCTTGACAAGATCGATGAGTTAAAGGATCAGGCAACCTTAAGGGGATACAGGCTGCAAAGGAAATTTTCCTATCAGGAATTCAAAGAACATGAGAAGATGCTAAGGGGGGTTGTCGCAGAATTTAGGGAGATGAATGCGGACAGCCTGAATTTTAATAAACATTTTATTAAGGCTGCTGAATCGTTTATTAATGGTAAGCAATATCCCTGGGATAGTAAAATGTTTGGCAAGGATGATATCTTTGAGATTTGCAACAAGGGCTCAAATATTACCCTTGATCATGAAAAAACATGGCAGGAGATTCGAGCTGGGGTATCATTGTTGGCAGAGATGACCTCGCACATACATTTGTGTCCATTCATTGATGTGATAACACTCTTTGATGAGGCATTGGAATTGTTTAAGAATCGTGAACGAATAGTCTTTATGACAGATTTGAACATCAGGCTCAGGGATTTTCTTCATAAACAGGGGATTGTCCCTGAGGTATATTTTTATCTTGGAGACAGGATATCGCATTTCTTTATAGACGAATTTCAGGATACGAGCAGGCTTCAATGGGAAAACCTATTCCCGCTCATTGAGGAATCACTTGCCAGGGCAGGTTCATTGTTTTATGTTGGTGATAAAAAACAGGCTATTTATCGGTTTCGAGGCGGAGACAGCACCCTGTTTGACGAGGCAAAAAAGGCATTCCTTAGTGTTGACGATGTTAGAGATGAATTTTTAGAGATAAACTACAGGAGTCGTGAGCAGATTATATCCTTTGTAAATCACATCTTTTCTCATGATAATCTCAAGAAATGGATAGAAGAAAATAAAAGCATACAGGAGAAAGGGGCTGATCTGTCAGGTATCTATGATACCTATAGCCATGTTCAGCAGGAGCCTAATCAAGTAGAAAGAGCAAGGGGAGGGCTTGTAAGTGTTCGGAAAATTCTGCTTGATGAAAAATCAAATAAAGACGAGATAGATACAGAGATTGGGCTGCAATTGGTATCGCTGCTAAAGGATCAGATACTTCCCCGCTTTTCTCGATGTAATGTGGCAATTATTGTCAGAACAAATAAAGAGGCAGCATGGATTACCCGCATTCTGTCGGCTCAAGATATTCCTGTTGCCTCAGAAAAAACAGTTGATATATCCTCAAACCATCTCATTGGCGAAATAGTCAGATTTCTTACATTCTTAGATTCACCCATGGATAATTTTTCCTTTACTTGTTTTATTGCCGGTGATATCTTTTGTAGGACAGTTGGGCTGAAGCAGGAGGATGTGTTTGCATTTTTGTTAGAAAATCGAAAAAATAGCCAGCCGATTTACACCATGTTCAGAGAGAAGTATGAGGAGATATGGAAGATATATATCGAGCCATATTTTCATGCAGTAGGATTCTTGCCTGTCTATGATCTGGCAAGCAAGATATTTAAGGGGTATAAAGTATTCCAGAATTTTCCTGGATATGAGGGATTTTTCTATCAACTCCTGGAGATATTAACGTATGGTGAGTCAATGGGTGAGGGCAGTCTAAAGGCATTTCTGGCTAAATGGAATGATAAGGATCAAGCAGAAAGGACAGATGAAGACAATAAGATTTTTCAGGCTGTTTTGCCTGATTATGTCGATGCTGTCAAGATATGGACGATTCATAAGGCAAAGGGGCTGCAATCAAAAGTGGTTATCATCCCGTTTGCTTATCTGAACAATAAACCAATCAATATGGTTTATGAAATAGATAAAGATGACAATTGCATCCCCTATCAAATTGATAAAAAGAGAAGTGGTGTCTCATCAAGGCTTGAAGAATTATATCAAAAAGAGTTCAGCCTTCAACTGATAGATGAGTTGAATGCATTTTATGTGGCTCTTACCAGGGCTGAGAATGAGCTGTATCTCTTTGTGCCAGAATACAAGAGTATGTCTGAAAAGCTTCCAGCACCCATCTTTTTTGATAAAGACCGTGGTGAGCCAGTAGAAGATGGCAGTCAGGGCAAGCCTCTGTCTTGTCTCAGCACAAAACAAAGAATATATCCACAAACGCTTCATGAATGGCAGGATAAGCTGGCAAATAAGAAGAAAAACATCAAGGATACAGAGGCTGAGCAAAGGGGAAGGCTTGTCCACGAATTTCTGGCAGGGATAAAGCAGCTTTCCATGGAATGGGAAAGGGAGATGGAAGGCATATTGGCTGCATTACCAGAGGAGCAGCAGAGAATAATACCATTGATGAGAAGATTCTTTGGTAGCAAGGATGTCAGGAGATGGTTTGTTTTGACAGATGAAAATAAGGTTGATGTTTATTGTGAGAAGGAGATTGTTGATGCCTATGGCTTAATCCATCGTCCAGACAGGATAATGGTCTTTCCTGATAGGGTGATAATAATTGAGTTCAAAACCGGAGATGTATACAATGAAGCACACAGGCAGCAAGTAATGGAGTATCTAAGCCTTGCAGCTGATATATACATGGACAAAAGGGACAAAAGGGACAAAAGGGACAAAAAACTTGAGGGATGGCTGGTGTATGTGGATGAATTGATTCAGATTGAAGTGAAAAACGAACTTGTCAATTCGTTGTCTGAAACGCTAAAAAATCTCAAATTATAACGCTACCTGAGTATAGCAATTTTTTATATGTGGCTTTTTCTCTGAAGCTTATGCTAAAAAGGAGGGAGTATTGGTACTCCATCAAATGGTTTTACTTGCTATGCAACGATTTCTCATTAAAAACTCAAGGTTAAAAGAAAAATCCTTGACAATATTTGGAAATTTGGTATAATAGAAAAAAGAGTCCATTGGACAGTCTTATGCATAGTTCAAATATGTTTATCGATAGTCATTCACATTTATTATACGATAAGGTGAATGAAATGGAGCGAAGATGCATTTTTCTCATCGCCATCTTTTAGGCATACAAGGATTAACTGCAGAGGATATAACCCTTATCATGGATACAGCAGCCTCCTTTAAGGAGGTTTCTAATCGAGAGGTAAAAAGGGTGCCAACCCTGCGTGGTCATACTGTGGTCAACCTTTTTTATGAGCCAAGTACCCGTACCAGAACATCCTTTGAGATTGCGGCTAAGAGATTATCTGCAGATGTATTGAATATAACTATTTCTACCAGCAGTGTGGTTAAGGGCGAGAGCCTGAAGGATACGGTCAAAACCATAGAGGCTATGCAGCCGTCCATTATTGTTATCAGACACGCTGAGGCTGGGGTGCCACAGATGGTTTCAAGGTTGACCAGATGCTCGGTGATTAATGCTGGTGATGGCAGCCATGAACACCCAACCCAGGGATTACTGGATATGTTTACCATCAGGGAAAAGAAGGGCGAACTTAAAGGGTTAAAGATAGCTATTATTGGTGATATCCTGCATAGCCGTGTGGCCAGATCAAATATCTGGGGATTAATCAGGATGGGAGCTGATGTAACCTTGTGTGGTCCCCCAACATTGATGCCAATAGGGATTGAGAGGCTGGGAACAAGGATAACCTATGATCTATCTGAGGCTGTTAGGGATGCAGATATTATTATGCTCTTGCGTCTCCAATTGGAGCGGCAAAAAAACAGCATGTTCCCTTCTGTTCGTGAATATACAGAATTCTATGGGCTCAAGGAAAGTCATCTTCAACTGGCTAAGCCTGATGTCTTGATAATGCATCCAGGCCCAATCAATCGAGATATAGAAATCAGTGGAGCAGTAGCAGATGGAGAGTATTCTCTTATATTGGAACAGGTAACTAATGGTATTGCCGTCAGGATGGCAGTACTGTATTTGGTAAATGGAAGATAGGTGTTTTGAGCTGAAGATAAAGACTGTCATGGTATTCATGACAGTGATAAGGAGGATACACATGACAGCATCCTTTCCAAAAGGCAAGACCGCATTTCTTGTTATTCACGGCATTGGAGAACAGAACCCATTTGAAACCCTTGACAGTTTTTCGCGGGGGATGATAGATCATCTCAGGTCCCAGTCAATTACATTTCATGCAGAACATCGGCTCACCAAGCAGAGCAACGCAGAAGATGGTTCATGGACAGAGAGTTATGTCCGGCTGAAGCCTACTGATAGTGATGACATTATCGATATTCATGAATATTACTGGGCATATCTTACTGAGGAGAAGATATCAGTTCCAGAGGTATGGGAGTGGGTCGAAAAAACACTTCAAGGAACCAGGAGGTTCTATCGTGAGAATAAAGATTTGCAACGCAGATATGAAAAAAATGGGAAGGTCAGCTACAAGCTGGAAAAGGTGGCTTCTTGGTGTCTAAGGTTTTTGAGCCTGATTTATCCCATAGTCAGGCTTCTCTCATACATAATGCCGTCATGGGCACGCAATCTTGAGAACTGGCTCAAAATGCGAGGGGCATATATTATAAAGGGGTACATTGGCGATATAGCTATTTACACCACAATGGATAAGAAATCTCGATTTTTTAAGATTCGCCAACAGATCCTTGTCCAATGTCAGACCATCCTCGAATCTATCATTGCTGATCCTCAATATGAGCGGATAATTATTGCCGGGCATTCATTAGGAAGCGTTATATCCTATGACACCCTAAACAGGCTGAATATCAAGACAAACATGAACAGAAATTCAAATCTGCCTGTAGAGAAGATTAAGGGGCTTGTCACATTTGGTTCACCTTTAGACAAGATTGCTTTTTTCTTCCGAGAACATGCTGGCAAGGAGGAATATATCCGCCGCCAGATCATGGAACACTTTCACTCTTTTAAGGCAAAATCACTGAGTTCCTATACGAATGGGATGAACCTCTCAAATCCGATAGAACCTTTGCTGGATAAGATATTATGGATTAACTATTACAACGAAAAAGACCCTATTAGCGGGCATCTTGACTTTTATAAGGTGGATGAGAATATCGAAATAGATCTTCCAGGACAGTGGGGTGTCGCCCATATCCAGTATTGGGATGACCGGAATTTATTTTACAAGGATATAACAGAACGATTTTTGACGCATACTTGTCATTGGCATAAGTTGTGATTTTTCTTAGAAAAATTTGTCTGTTTGTATCGATGATTCACCATATTTCACAGACAAGTAGTCTGACGCTGCCAAAGAATTGCAGATT
>JASEHA010000170.1 GCA_030018795.1 bacterium | reverse complement strand
ACCCACATTACAAATTGAACGCATCAAGTAATACGTAATAAGAGGCGTTGCAATCGTTTTTCATCGAATCCTACTTTTTTCGCCTTCTCGCCCTCTCGCTTGGTCACCAGAAAAACTTGAACATCGAGTATTAGCCTTCAATCAATCCCTTAACTATCTGTTCCATCCGCATCCCTCTTGAACCCTTGACCATGATTACATCACCTAGTTCAATCACTCCCTTCAAGACAGATAGAGCCTCATCGTTATCCTTGCAAACAAATGTTTCAGGACCTCTAACCCTTGCCTCAGAAGCGGCAAGGGCAGAATCCTGTCCAACAGTCACCAGCACATCAATACCTGTATTGCCTATGTATATGCCTGCATCCCGATGTAATTCCTGACTCCATTTTCCCAATTCCAGCATATCACCCATAACCAGTATTCTGCGGCCTGAGCAGGCAATTCTGCTCAGGGTTAATAAGGCAGCCTTCATTGAACCTGGGTTGGCATTATAGGCATCGTTTATAATCTTTAATCCATGGCTTTCGGTTATCTCCATCCTTGAGTCAGGAAGTTTGAATTCATTCAAGCCCAAAGCTGCCAGACTCAAATTAAGCCCCAGGGCAGACAGCACCCCGCAAACAGCCAGGGCATTATAAACATTATGCTGCCCATAGACGGGTATGAATATCTCCTGATATTTTCCATCATTTAACGATACACTAAACCTTATCCCTAAAGTATCTTCTCTAATATCAACAGCAAAGACATCTGCCTTCTCATTCATGCCAAAGGTGATTACCGATCTATTGCTACTTTGACTCATTGCCCCTGCTATGAGTGGATCATCAGCATTCAGCACTGCAACCCCTTTTTCACCCATGGACTCTACTAATTCAAACTTTGCCCTAGCTATGGCTTCTTTACCATCAAAGTGACCAATATGGGATTCAGCAACATTGGTTATCACCCCAATCATAGGCCTGGCAATATTGGTCAGATAGGCAATCTCACCCGGATGGTTCATGCCCAGTTCAACCACACAAAATTGAGTAGAGGCATCCATCTCAAGAAGGGTTAAGGGAAGCCCAATGTTGTTATTAAAGTTCTTCTTATTCCTCAGCACATTCCACTGTTTGCTTAAAACATCCCCCAGCATCTCCTTGGTTGTGGTTTTACCATTGCTTCCGGTAATACCAATAACAGGAATATCAAACTTGTTACGATAGTATGCTGCCAGATGACCAAGTGCAGCAATGGTATCCTTTACACGGACAGCACATACCCCTTTTGGGATATATTCAACCTCTAACTCGTTTGAAAATATGACCCCAGATACACCCCTGTCAATTACCTGCCAGATAAAGTCATGCCCATCAAAGTTTTCGCCCTTAATGGCAATAAAAAGCTGTCCTGGCAGAATCTTGCGACTATCTATCGAAACCCCGGCATTTATCAGCCATTCCCTGTTACCGCAAACAAGCTCGCCTTTAACAGCGGTCAGGATTTCATCAACACTAATTGGCAGCATATCCTTTTTCCCTTCGCATCTTCCAGCTTGAGCAATAGGTAACACAAGCATCTTGTTTGCACTACTATCGTGTCAACTCTCCAATATCGCATAGAGATGATATAATTGTAGGATGGGTGTAACCCATCTATCCCATCTACATACATCAGATTACGCTTGATACATGTAGTAGAAACGCAAAATGTTGCGTCTTTTGCATTGGAAAAAGGCAGGGACAAACCCTGCAGCTACATTATAAACTATCCGACAATTGAGAGTTGACACGACACTACTCTACATAGCCACTTTCCTTCAGTGCCTCTCGCACTACCTTCCGATCATCAAAGTGAATGGTTTTATCCCCTATTATTTGATAATCCTCATGCCCCTTGCCGGCAATAAGCACCAGATCGCCTTGCTCAGCAGCACTAATAGCATAAAAGATAGCCTCTCTTCTATCAGGAATGATCCTATACGCAATAGAAGTTTGTCTAATTCCTGCTTCTATCTCACGGAGAATATCTTCAGGTGATTCTGTCCTTGGGTTATCATTGGTAAGAATTGTTTCATCGCTTAACTCGCCAGAGATCATTCCCATATGAGGGCGTTTGGTTATATCCCTGTCGCCACCGCAGCCAAAAACAGTAATTATCCTTTTAGGAGACAGCTGTTTGCAGGTTAGAAGGACATTTTGCAGGGCATCGGGTGAATGAGCATAATCAACAATGATCGTAAATGGTTGCCCACACACAACCCTTTCAAACCTGCCCGGGATGCTGTCAACAGACTCAAGTGCCTGGCTTATTCTTTCCAGATCTATGCCCTCACTCATCCCAACCCCTATGGCAGCCAGGGCATTATAAACATTATATTTTCCCAGCAGATTTAGCTTAAATTTTATCCCCTGATAAAGGAAGGTGGTGTAATCCTTATTTATCTCTATCTCAGAGGCAAAGATAGCTGTTTTACTTAAGTTGCACCCATACCCTCGAACATGGGTATATGCTGGATTTACAGCCTCCATTATCCTTTCAGCAAACGGCGAATCTGTATTAATAAGAGCCAATTTGGGAAGTCCCTTGTCACTCGCCTCCCCAAGTGATGCAAAAAGCTTTATCTTTGCCTTGAGGTACTCTTCTTGAGTATGGTGAAAATCTAAATGGTCAACAGTCAGATTAGTAAATATTGCGGTATCAAACTCACAGCCATCAATCCGGTCAAGGCTTAAGGCATGAGATGAAACCTCCATAACAAGATGGGTACACTTAGAATCTACAGCTTTTTTTAATAATTGTTGTAATTCTATAGAATCCGGGGTAGTATGGGCAGCATGTATCTCTTCTTTTCCAATTCTGTATTGAGTAGTAGAAAGTCTGGCAGCGTTATATCCTGTTGTATTAAGAATAGCTTCAATAAGATAGGTAATCGTGGTTTTACCATTGGTTCCTGTAATCCCAATCATTTTCATGTGTTTTGAAGGAAATCCATAAAAAGCAGAGGCTATCCTGCCCATTATTGAGCGGGTTGAGGCAACCTTTATGGAGACAACCCCTGGTGGAACAGGCACATCTTTATCAATCAGAACAGCCCTTGCCCCTTTTTCTACAGCCTGCCTGATAAAGTTATGTCCATCAGCAACAAACCCTTGAACACAGATAAACAAAGAACTATCAGTAACATCTCTGGAGTCAACCGCAATATTGTTTATCTGGATGTTCTGTATGTCTGGATTGCCCTGTATATCCTTTTCATCCAAAACCCTTATCAAGTCTTGAATCTGCATTTCCCCCCCATTTTAGTTGACAGAGGGGTCAATTCACAGTGACCTGCCTTGAGATGACAACTGATTTCTGTCAACTGTCAATTGTTATTATTCTGATGCTTCAGCCTCAATTGCACCAAACAGACCCCTGGCAATATGTTTAGGCACTTGTTTCCAGATAGATACCCATAAAGAATTGATCTTTTTTTCAGATGAATTTACGACTTGCGGAAGATAAACAACCTCTATCCTGTCTGGAAATTTCAAACCCATTTGTTGAGCAATATCCTCAATCCGTTGTGGAGATTTCAGTCCGGCACATTTTATTTGCAGAGTAGTATAAATATTTTCTGACTCCATTTTTTGTTTCTGCAGATTAACAATCTCATAACCCATGGATGTAACCTGTATATGTTGCCATATACACCAAAAAGAAATAAACAGTACAACAACCGCAGAAAAAATGTAGCCCAATACTGTTTGTTTTACCACGGATTTTTTAGGATTACCAAGCAAGGCTAACATTTTTTCACCCTTCCTCTGTCCCAAAGAAGATATTTCTTCAGAATACAATATAATCCCCCCCTGTTTTTAGCTATTAGCAGTTAGCTTTAGACCAGACAGCTAACTGTTTCCCTACTTACTTATCGACACCTTCACCCATTTTCTTTACTATCAAATGCCACAGACTCACACAAATCCCAGTTACAGGACCCCCAGTTTTACATTTTTTCTGTGCGAGTCCGTGGCACCGGAGTGACCGAGAAGTTAGATAAAATTCTCGGTCATTCTGGCGATAGATAACCTTGACATATTCTTTCAGCTACCCGCATCTTAGCACTCCTTGACGCAGGGTTTGATCTTATCTCTGAGTCTTGAGGGATAATCGGCTTTCTGGTTAGAATTCTCAACCTTTCTTCCTTTGCCTCCTGAAGGAAACCCCATTTTACGATACGATCTTCCAGTGAATGGAAAGAAATAACCACAATCCTTCCTCCTTCTGCTAATCTTGAAACAGCTGTACTCAAAGAGGCATCTAATACCTCTAATTCATCATTAACCGCTATTCTTATTGCCTGAAATGTTCTGGTAGCAAAGTGTATCTTAGGGTATTTTGCTCCTCTTGGTATCCCTCTTCGAATAGCCTCAACCAATTGAAAGGTAGTCTCAAGTGGGCGATTTCTTACAATTGATCTGGCAATCCCCCTTGCCCATCTCTCCTCTCCATAATCCCTGATTATCTCAAACAGCTTCTGCTCAGAATACTCATTAACCAGATTCTTTGCAGTAATTGCAAACGGTTGCCTGCTGCTGTCCATCCTCATATCCAATGGACAATCCCTCTGGAAGCTAAACCCCCTTTCAGAATCTATCTGAAAGGTAGAAAGCCCAAGATCATAAAGAATACCTGCAACCTCAGTTATATTATATTGTTCCAATATTTGGGACAGGTTCTTGAAATTATCATTAACCAATATGAGCCTGTCGCCAAATTTTTTCAACCTCTCATCTGTCAGCTTCAGGATTTCGTTATCCTGTTCTATCCCAAGAACCCTTGCCCCAAGATTTAACAAGGTTTGTGCATGTCCGCCAGCGCCAATGGTTGCATCTACATAAAACCTGTCTTTTTCTAACCTTTCTGGCACTAAATATTGAACGACCTCATTAAGCATTACCGGGATATGAATAGAATCCATCAAATCCACAACCCGCTTAATTTTTGGCTAACACTCTCTGACAGGGATGTCTCGACCATTTTCTGATACTCAGTCTCCCATAATCCCTTATCCCAGATTTCCAGCTTATTCATCCTTCCAACCGTAACAACCTCTTTCTTTAAACCCCCATATTCTTTAAGGTTCAAGGGGATATTCAATCTTCCCTGATCATCTATAGCACACTCAGCCGCATCGGCACACATTCTACGGATTATATATTCAGCTTCAGGATTAACCTCAGCTATCTGTTTCATCTTTTCCACAGATTTTTCCCATTCCTGGCGAGTATATGCAGAAAGGCATCGATTCATTCCAGTAATAATGATCTCATTGCTTGCCCCTTGCTTCTCTAACGCCTTTCGAAAGGATGCAGGAAGAACAACTCGACCCTTTTCATCGATATTATGAAAATACTTGCCAACAAACATCCTCTACTTCCCTCCATTCTCCATCAATATCCTTCCAAACGATACCATATTACACCACTTATCTATTTTTGTCAAGTATTTTTTTATATCTTTATTATTTTTTTTTAGTCATAAATCATGGGGTAACATATGTTCTACCATAACAGAAGATACATACTATATGTAGTGAGGGACAAATATTTACACTCTGAGCAGTATAGGAGAATAAAAGGATAATCGACGCACCATGTGAATACTCAAGTAGCAATTCTCATTATGACAGATTTGTGTAAGGAAGGAAAAAGGGGGAATGGGGAAAATGGCAATAGTGTCGTGTCAACCCTTCAGTGTCGCATAGAGATGATATAATTGTAGGAT
>JASEHA010000016.1 GCA_030018795.1 bacterium | reverse complement strand
AGATGTATGGAAGATGTATGAAAGACGTTGTAATCAGTTTCCCATCGAATCCCATTTCTCTCGCCTTCTCGCCTCCTTGCTTGGTCACCAGTAAAAACTTGAATATTGAGTGACAGGTTGTAAAATATTCTTGACTTCAACACAATTATTTAGTATACTATGAAGCAAATATAATCTCTAATATCCCGCTGCTTTTAGTTAAGGGAATGGGGAAAATGTAGCGAGCACCTTTAGGTGCGTGCGTATTCTACGCAAAATTATACGAGGAGGAAGTCACATGTTAGTTGGTAAAAAGTATTACTTAATGTCTCCGGGGCCAACCTCTGTTCCGCCAGAGGTGAGCCTGGCAGAGGCACAGCCGATCATCCATCATCGTACACCGGCATACGAGGAGATATTTTCTGAGGTAAATGAGAATCTACGGTATCTCTTTCAAACATCAAGGGATGTCTATACCCTGGCATCATCTGGAACAGGTGCTATGGAGGCAGCAGTAGTAAATCTTCTTTCAGCTGGTGATTTGGCATTGGTGGTAAATGCTGGGAAGTTTGGGGAAAGATGGGGGAAGATATGTAAGGCTTATGGCGTAAATACTATTTTATTAGATGTAGAATGGGGACATGCGGTTACCCCTGAACAAATTGCAGAAAAATTAAAGGAAAGTCCTGGAATCAAGGTTGTTTTTGCTACACTGTGTGAAACATCAACGGCAACCCTGCTGCCTATCAAGGAGATAGCTGATGTTGTGTCCAAGACAGATGCTTGTCTGGTAGTAGATGCAGTCAGCGGTATGGGTGTTGAAGAATTCAAGACAGATGAGTGGCAGGTTGATGTGGTTGCAGTTGGTTCTCAAAAGGGATTGATGATCCCACCCGGATTGGGATTGATTACCATGAGTGAAAAGGCATGGGGGCTGGCTGCCAAATCAACCCTGCCAAAGTTTTATTTTTCTCTTGCTGCCGCAAAGAAAAATCTTATAAATAGGCAGACAGCTTATACCCCTGCTGTTTCCTTAGTCTATGCCTTGAGGCAGGCTCTGGAAATGATGAAAAAAGAGGGTATCGAAAATGTTTGGAAGAGACATCAGCTATTGGCTCAAGCCTGTCAGGCAGGGATCAAGGCACTTGGGCTGGAGCTCCTTTCAAAAAGTCCGGCTAATGGTGTTACCGCAGTCGTTGCTCCACCTGAGATAGATGGCAAGACAATTATCAAGGGTTATAAGGAGCAAGGGATTATCGTCGCCGGTGGACAGGATCATTTGAAGAATAAGATATTTCGCGTTGCCCATATGGGTTATGCTGGCACCTTTGATGTTTTGACAGCAATCGCTGCCCTGGAAATGATACTGGCAAAATCTACCTATAGCTTTGAGAAAGGGGCAGGGATAAAGGCAGCAGAAGGGGTATTTTTGGGGTAGAATAGCAGAGCACCAGTCACCCAGAGCACCAGAGCACCAGTAAAGAATTTAACTGAGACTATGGTGACTGGTGCACTGGTGCATGCGGTCTGCTCCTGCCAGAGGAGCTTCCTCGTTTGGACAAATTCGATAACCTTGATTTCATCAAGTAGAGAGAGATGGCAAAGACAAGCCTGTGGTATATGAGATACATCCAAACCATCCGTGAAAATCCGTCTAAAAAAATCGGTGTCCATCCGTGTTCTATTCCCCACTATTTCAACGCATCCTTAATCAATTGTATCCGTTGGCTTACAGCCTTTTTCCATTCAGGCTTAGTGGTATTCTTAACAATATCCTCATAAACCTCTATTGCCTTTGTCCATTGCTCTTCCTCCTCATAAATCTCGCCGAGTTTGGTTAGGGCAGTCAATCGATATGAGTTTGCTTTAGGGGATGCATCCTTGAGCTTGAGATACTCAAGCCTTGCTTTTTCCTTATTCTGCATAGCAAGGTAGCAATCACCAGTATTATAGATTATCTCTAATGCAGCCTCACCGTGAACCTTGTTCAAAAGCTCAGCAAGGGTTTTGATTGCCTCCTGGAAATTTTCCTGTTTGCGATATATTGCAGCTAATTCTATCAATGCCTTATTGGTCATATCATCGTCAGGGTATTTTTGACAAAATGTTCGATAGGCAGCAGCTGTTTCATCCAACTTGTCCATCTTTTTATAGCACAAGGCTGTATTAAAGAGAGCGGCAGAGGTATATTCGGTGTTAGGATAGTTTTGGGTAAGGTTTTGATAGACCTTGACTGCCTCTTCAAGCCTTTTCAGATTATAGAATGATGTGCCCAGATGAAACATGGCTGCAGGGATTGACTCATGATTTGGAAAGTTTTGTGCCAATCTCTGATAGACCGTGATTGATTCCTCATAACGGCCAAGCTCATAAAGGCTTTCTCCAAGCAGGTATTGAGAGTCTGGCATATATTTGCTGTCAGAGTAGTTTATGGCTATTCTGGAAAACTCCTCTGCTGCCTGGGCATACTGCTCAAGGTCAAAATATTTTTGTGCCAGATGAAATTGCATCTCTGGGGCTAATTTACTCTTTGGATATTTAGCAATAAAATTCCTGAGCATATCAATCACAGCATTATCAGGGCTTTTCTCTTTACTGCCAGAGGCAAGGAGCTTTCTTTCCTGACGGTAGAGTGATGCCTCGATAGCAGACAAGGCATCACTTGCCTTTTGGTCATCAGGATAGGTGTTAATAAAACCCTGGAATTCTGCAATTGCCTTTTCATCATCCATAGCATTATAATATGATTGTCCAATTCTCAATCGTGCATCCTTGATGTTAGGGCTTTTGGGATAATTATTGATAATCCTTTGATAGGTTGTAATCGCTGTATTATATTCCTGTGCTCGAAAATATGTGTCTGCTATTTTGTACAAGGCATCGATTGCAGATGGATGCTTCTTGTAGGCACTGCTGAGCCTTTCCCAGGTATCGATTGCCTCACGATAGTATTCCAATTGATAATAGCAAAGCCCTTCTCTGTATAACCCCTCTGGCACAAATTCATTATCTGGATAGTCCTTGATAAAGCTTTCATAAACCTCGAGTGCCTCAGCGTATTTCTTTTGATTAAACAAGCCGTTTGCTATCTCATACTGACGGTTAACATCCATCCTGGTTGTTTCCAGCTTTTCTCGGGCAAAGCTTTCCTTCAGCTTCTGTCTCTTCTGGAATGCTGTTTTATACTCCCCCTTCTGGAGAAAATACCATATCATCCCATCCTGAGCATAGAATACTGCCTCGCTTTCAGGATAATTCCTGATAATTGTCTCATATATCTCTTTTGCATCCTCAATGTCTCCTTTTTGATAATATGCTTCAGCAATCATCAGATAGGCAAATGCCCGCCAATTGCTCTTACTTGGCGAAAGGTTATTGAGCATATAATGATAGCCGCTGATCACATGTTCATAGTCTTTCTGGGCATAATAGGTGCGGTTGATGAGGTAGATGGCTGCCTCATGGAGCTCGGGTTGATAGGATTGGTCAAGCACCTTTTTGTAGGCAGCAACAGCCTTGTCATAGCTTCTAAGCATATAATAACAATTTCCTGCCAGAAGATAGGCTCTGGAAAGCAATGGATGATTTGAGTGTTGCTCAATGATCCTCTGAAAGGTAGAGGCAGCTAATTTATGATTTTCCTGTTTCAAATAGCACCATCCAATCTTGTATAAGGCATCTGGCACAAGGCTGGATGTGGGATATTGATTAACAACCTCTCCAAAATCAAAGCTGGCTTTATGGTATTGCCGAAGCTCCATGCGGCTTACTCCAATCATGAACTGAGCATTTTGGGCAATCTCATGCTTGGGATACTGTCTGATGATTGTCTCAAAGCTGTCTATGGCTGCTGAATAATCCTTCATCTTAAGATAGATACAGGCAAGTTTATATTTGGCTGCTATCCCAAGCTCGCTTCTGGGGTATTTTTGTATAAACTCTTGATATTTGACCATGGCTGAGGTATAATCCTGACAGAGATAGAACATTTCCCCCAGAAGATAATAGACATTTTCTAGAAAGACATTCTCTGGATAATTCTCGATAAGCTTTTTATACATACCAATAGCAAGGAGTGGCCGATTAAGATATTCCAATGACTTGCCAGCATAATAGATTGCCCCTGGTGTATCTATAAGATTGAATAATTCCAATGCCTTTTCATACTGTCCCTCATTATAGCCAATCAATCCCAGGGCATAGATAACGCTTTTCTGGCGTTGATAGGCTGGATGAGACTTTATCAGGTCATCAAGTATCTGCTGGCTATTTTTCCATTTTTTTGTCATCAGATAGCACTGAGCAATACCCAATAGTGCTTCTGACTTAAGATAGCTTCGCGGATAGTTGTCGATAAGTCTTTGAAACTGTGGGATTGCCTTATCATACTCTTTCTGATTAAAATAGCACTCGCCAATCCGATAACGGGCATCATCAGCAATATCGCTATCAGGGTATTTACTTATAATCTTTTCATAAGCAGCAATAGCTGGTCTAAAGGCATTTGGGTCAATCTCATCCTTTAACCCATGGGTAATCTTGGCCAGCAAGGCTTTTTTCTGTTGAATAGAAAGGCACTCGCCAATCATAAACTGTGCCCTGATTGCCTTTTTACTCTCTGGGAATCGTTTCAGGAAAAGGTCAAACGAATACATAGATGCGGTTTTATCCTCATCCTGGACATACAACTGAGCAGCCAGATTAAACAACTCATTCTCACTCAAAGCACCCTTTTTCTCAGCCAGGGCAGCCAGAGGAGTAATAAGGTTGATGATTAATATAAGTAATATCATAATCTTGTAATTATTCACGTGTTATTCTCCTATTTTTTAAAGCTGTGCAATCGATATCTATCACACAGATGTACGCAAGGCACAGAGATATGCCTAAGCATTAATTTCATAATACTCGATGTTTCCAAGTTTTTTGCCACCATTGGCACTTTAGCAGTGAAACAGTGTTGTGGTATCTCCTACCTGTCAAGCTGGAAGCTTGACTTACTTTAGTATCACAAGCATCCTGCTTGTGGTTTTACTTGCTTAAATCGCAGTGCAATAAGAAAAAATAAGAGGCGTTGCAATCGTTTTTCATCGAATCCTATTTTTTCGCCTTCTCTCCTCCTTGCTTGGTCACCAGTAAAAACTTGAACATCGAGTAATAGAAAGTATACACATTACTACTTCTTTTGTCAATCATTTTTGTTTTGCGACAGAATATCAAATCAGTCGAAAGCTTGTCTTCTTCCCTCAAAGAGGCAAGTTCCATTTTGAGCACAATATCAGGCTTTTTGGCAATAGCCATGCGTTCAAACATCATCCCACTGATTTTCGGTGGTGAGTGAGATTAGCTTGTAAGCTATCATTGGGCACAATATGTAGTGGCAACTATACGTCTTCCATTACCAGATAATGTGTTGAAGCTAATCTTACCCACCACCAGAAATTTGGGCATGGTTCAATTCGATAGGTGTAATCACAAGCTATTGTAAAGGAGAAGACAACCCCCTAACCCCCTTTTTAAAGGGGGAATAAGGAAAAAATTGTACAAATAAGGGTTGTAAAGGCAATTTTTTGGGCTATTGTCTCACACTTAGCGGTCTTTTTGTCTTTGCAGCATGCTGATACCAATGTTAACAGGATTACATATGATGACTGGTTAGAGACACTTACACCCCGTAGCCTTCGCCGCCGGCATAGATACCCCTGACATTTAATCTGAATTCTTCCGGATTTGATGAGGCATCGAGGGCATCTTCAAAGCAGATGATCCCATTCTGATAGAAGGATATGAGGGATTGGTTAAAGGTTTGCATGCCGTAAAACTTGCCACTGGAGATTACTGATGATATCTGAGCGGTTTTCCCCTCTTCAACTAATTTCCGTACTAATGGGGTTACGGTTAATATCTCTACCCCTGGTACACGTCCCAGGCCGTCAGCTCGCGGCACTAATCTTAAAGAGACAATACCCTTTAGGACCAGAGCCAATTGCATTCTTACCTGTTGATGCTGATATGGGGGATAAAAATTGATTATTCTCTCTATTGTCTGGCTTGCATCAATGGTATGCATGGTCGATAGAACCAGATGCCCTGTCTCTGCTGCTGATAAGGATGCACTCAGACTTTCAATATCACGCATTTCACCAATCATCACCACATCTGGATTCTGTCTTACTACATGACGAAGGGCATCGGCAAAGGTATGGGTATCCATCTCTACCTCCCTTTGCTCAATGATTGATTCCCTGTCTCGATGTAAAAACTCTATAGGGTCCTCAACCGTGATAATATGGGATCGTCTGGTAGAATTGATATGATCAATCATTGCAGCCATGGTTGTTGACTTACCGCTCCCGGTTGCTCCGGTAACAATAATTAATCCCCTGGGGATATTGGCTAAATCCTTGACTATCTCTGGCAGGTATAGTTCTTCAAATAAAGGTATCTCAAATGGGATTCTTCTAAAAACAATGGCAACAGAGTTCCTTTGGTAAAATACATTTGCCCTGAATCGTCCAATCCCTGATGCAGAATAAGATAAATCTAACTCAAACTGCTTTTCAAACTTTGTCTTTTGCTCCTCAGTTATCATTGAATAAGCCAATTCTGATGTCTCTGCTGGAGAAAGCCTATCATAATATTCTCCAGTTTCTTTTTCCATATAAGAAAGCTTCCCATCTATCCTTAATATTGGAGCACTTCCGACCTTCAAGTACATATCAGAGGCCTGTTTTTTTACCATTTCAACTAAAAAATCATTAATATGCATCTCTCATAATGTCCTTTATCGGTAGATAGACCGTTAGGTAGCAGAACATCATGACCTAAGGGTCTAACAGTCTATAGCCTAAACAACCCATACTTTAGTCTGCCTGTTTTCTTAAAAATGCAGGAACTTCCCATAAATCACTATTATGAATAGGTATCTTGTTATCATACCCCATAGATTCAGCAATCCGTTCACCATCGTATTTCTTTCTTACGCCTGCTTTATAGCTGTCAAAATCAATGGTCTTGGCCGTAGTTATGACCGGAACCTTTTCTATCTTTGGCATACCCTGTCCAAACCCTGTAGCAATTACCGTAATATATATTTCTTTACCTATATTTTCATTAGCCACGGCTCCAAAGATAATGGTAGCATCCTTATCAGCCTTATCTGAGATAAAGCTTGCCGCCTCATCTACCTCTGAGAGAAGCAGGTCCATGCCGCCAGTGATATTAATAAGCAATCCCTTGGCACCCTCAATAGATGTTTCTTCTAATAGTGGGGATGAAACAGCCTGCTGGGCTGCATCCATTGCCCTGTTGTCTCCTGTTCCAATGCCAATCCCCATCAAGGCATTACCCTTGGACGACATAACAGCCCTTACATCAGCAAAATCAAGGTTAATCAGACCCGGGATAACAATCAGGTCAGAAATGCCTTGAATAGCCTGCCGTAAAACATTATCAGCCACCTTAAACGCATCAACAACAGTTGTATTTTTATCTACCACAGAAAGCAATTTTTGATTGGGGATGGTAATCAGGGTATCCACCTTTTCTACCAGCTCTTCCAATCCTGCATCTGCCTGGCGAAGTCGTTTTTGCCCCTCAAATAGAAATGGTTTTGTAACTACCCCTACGGTTAATGCCCCCATTTCCTTAGCTATTTCAGCTATTACTGGTGCTGCTCCTGTGCCGCTGCCCCCGCCCATACCAGCAGTAATAAAGACCATATCAGCATTAGCCAGTGCCTCAGACAAAGATTGTCTATCCTCTTGAGCTGCCCTTTGTCCTACCTCTGGATTTGAACCAGCTCCCAGACCTCGTGTCAGCTTTGTTCCTATTTGAATTTTATAAGGTACAGGGGAATTCTTTAATGCTTGAGCATCTGTATTGGTAACAATAAATTCCAGACAATTATTGTTGCTCCTATTAGCAAACATCCCATTTACTGCATTTGTACCACCACCGCCAACACCAATTACCTTGATTCGAGTAGGAGTAGATACTTCATCTTCAAACTCAAACATAACCCCTCCTTGATTAAGAAATAGACAGAAGAAATCTCCCTTTTCCTTCTTTCTATTCCTTTCCCCTGTTTTTTATTTATTCAAGCATGCCTTGCAAGCCTGCTTATTGTCAAAAGAAATCGCCAAACCAATCCTTCACATTAGACAACATTTTTTTAAGGGCATTTCCACCAGTAAACTTTGTTTTCTTACCTTCCAGCCTATTCTTCATGCCATACAATACCAGCCCAACCCCGGTAGCATACACTGGTGAACTAATTACATCGCTTAACCCGGCAACCCCCTTGGGCACACCAATCCTTACTGGCAGATCAAATATCTTTTCTGCCAATTCAGCACTTCCATTTAACATTGATGCCCCTCCGGTCAAAACTATGCCAGAAGCAATCATATTCTCATAACCAGTCATTCTTATTTCCTGATTAATAAGGCTAAATATCTCTTCCATCCTTGGTTCAATAATCTCAGACAATACCTGTCTGGGTAATGTTCTTGGCCTTCTCTCTCCAACCGATGGTATCTCAATCGTCTCATCATCCTTGACCAATGATGGTGTTGCACAACCATATCGTATCTTAATCTTTTCTGCATCAACAACCGGGGCACGAAGTCCAACAGAAATATCCTTGGTAACATTATCGCCGCCAATAGAGAGAACGCTTGTATGCCAGATACTGCCGTCAATAAAAATACCAATATCCGTTGTCCCACCGCCGATATCTACTAAAACCACGCCCAGATCCTTTTCGTCCTCGGTTAAAACCGCATAAGAGGAAGCCAGCGGCTCAAGCACAAGGTCATCTACCTCAAATCCACTGCGGTTCACACACTTAACAATATTCTGAGCTGAGGTGACAGCACCGGTAACAATATGAAGCTCTACCTCCAGCCTGGTACCAGACATGCCAATAGGCTCTTTTATCCCATCCTGTCCATCAATAATAAACTGTTGGGGGAGAACATGGATTATCTCTCTATCCAGGGGGATAGAAACTGCTTTAGCGGCATCTATCACCCGTTCTACATCAGCCGAAGTTACCTCTCTGCCACGGGAAATAGCAATTACCCCATGACTATTTATACCCTTGATATGACTGCCAGCAATCCCGGCATAGACAGAAGAGACCTCAACCCCAGCCATTAATTCTGCCTCAGAAACAGCGTTCTCCACAGACTTGATGGTAGAATCAATATTTACTACCACCCCTTTTTTAAGCCCGTGAGATGGAGCTGTGCCTACACCAATAATCTCCATCCTATCTCCGTCTATCTCACCTATAATTGTACAAATCTTTGTTGTTCCAATATCTAACCCAACAACTATTTCACCCTTTGGCATTTTTCCTCTCCCCCCGGTTTGGACATAAGCGTTTAAGTTACTTAATAATAATATTATCAAACCTTATATCAACATACTCTCTTTGCTGATCAGTCTTCTTGAAATATTCCAGAATAACCCTTAACTCCTTTAATTTCTGAATCAGCCTTTTCTCTTCCAGATAAGAACCGCAATAAACCGCTACCGGATTTTTCTCATTAATCATCAGGACAATATTTCTTGGATTAGCAATATTTATCATAAAGATGCTTTTACTCAAATCCCTATCCAGGGCATCTATTATCTTATAAAACAGGAATACATCTTCAATCCCTTGATGAACTATAGGCTTTCCTATCTCTATATTATTCATGCCAGTAAGCAGGGGTAAATTTTTTTTATAGACAATAGGAAAAACTACCCTATCTTTATCAATACCATAATATCTGGATGCTACTCGAAGCATCATGCTCGGGGTTCTTCCCTCTACCTCAACCAATATCTTTCCTGGCAGACGTCTTTTTACAGTTACCTTTAGTACCCGTGAGTATGAGGCAATAACCTTTGTTGTCTCTTTTATATTTACCCTGAAGATATTGGGATGCATTGTAGAATATTTTTTCAAAAAAAACTTTTCTAATCGGTTAAGAATCTCTTTTTGGGTAACAGTTCCTCCTTTTATGGTCACCACGATAGAATCAATAAAAAAATGTGGTGAATCCATGAGATACGAAGGTGTTTGGATCACAAGGGCACAGATTACACCAATTATCACCCAAAAACTTATCTTCCTTATCCGTTGGAAAAGGTTTTGGGCTATCCTCTTGCGTCCCTTTTTACTTCGCCATTTATCCTTTCCTATACTTAGCTTATTTGCCAGTCCTCTATGTCGTGACATATTCTATAAGTTCCTATGGTATGGGCAATTCCCTCACGTACAAGGCAATCCGCAAATCACCCTTACTTACCCCCTATAATAAGCAGAGCATAGCATCTCAAAAATAAGCTCATCATAACTCATGCCATCACTGGCAGCACATGCCGGTAAATCGCTTAAATTTGTCAATCCAGGAATGGTGTTAACATCATGCACAAACGGTATTCTATCATCCGATACAAGGATATCTACCCTGGAAAATCCCTCACATCCGAGAACGAGATGAGCATTAATAGCTGTTTGACAGACAGCCTTGTATATATCTGCATCCAATCTTGCCGGGATGATAAACTCAGTCATCCCTGAGGTGTATTTAGCCTCATAATCATAAAACTCATTTTTGCTTACCAATTCCAATACTGGCAAGGCACGCAATTTTTTATCATTACCAAGAATGCCCACGGTTACTGATTGACCATGTATATACTTTTCTATAAAAACATCCTTATGCTTATCTGTCAACTCATCAATAATCCCTTTTATCTCTGACTCATCCCTGATGATGGTCACCCCTACACTTGAGCCCTCTGACACTGGTTTGGCTACTAAGGGCAGCCCCAATTTGCGACTCAAATCCTCATAGCTGTATCCCTGTGGCAATGGAACACAAGCATAATCAGGGGTTGGTATTCCCTGTTCCCTGAATATCCTTTTGGAAGCTACCTTATTCATTGATAGAGCTGAAGCCAGCACGCCTGACCCTGTGTGCGGTATCCCCATAACCTCAAGCAACCCCTGAATACCGCCATCCTCTCCATACCCGCCATGCAGGGCAATAAAGGCAACATCCATTACTTTTATCTGCTCAATAAAATCATTATCAGCAGGATCACTGATAAATGCTTCAAACCCCTGTCTTTTTAATGAGTCTAAAACATTTTTCCCTGAGCGAAGAGAGACCTCCCTTTCTGAAGATATCCCCCCTGCCAATACCCCAATTTTTTTATGTAGAAAATATTCTCTTATGTCCATCTTAAATATCACCACGAAGACACAGAGGCACAGAGATATAACCTTAAATATGTTGTAAATGCTTCCATTCTTCTCCGTGTCTTCGTGGTGAATTTCCTATCCCTCACCTACTATCCTAACCTCAGTCACTAACTCAACCCCGCAATCTTTCCTGACGCAATCCTGAATATACACTATCAATCTCTCGACATCATCTGCCCTTGCCTCTTTATCGGCTAAGATAAAATTGGCATGTTTAGAAGAGATATATGCCCCGCCCATGCGCATCCCTTTGGGCAATATATCTCTTATCAGCTTCCAGGCAAATGCCCCTTCCGGATTCTTAAAAATACTTCCAGCACCCCTTCCCTTTGGTTGGGCATTTTGCCTCTTTTTAAGAATTGAGTTCATTGTATTAATGATACCTAAAAAATCGCATTTTGTCAACAACAATTCTGCATTAATTACAATATATTTTTTCAAATTGCTATTTCTGTAGGAAAATTCAATATTATCTGCTGTTAATATTTCGAAACTGCCCTCTATAGAAAGCACCTCTACTCGATTAACTATATCACCAATGCACCCTGTTTCTGTCCCTGCATTGCCTACAATTGCCCCGCCAATCGTTCCTGGAATTCCAGTAGCAAATTCTAACCCTGAAAGCTCATTTTTAACGGCAATGTTTACCAACTTAGAAAGCAATACCCCTGCCCCAGCACAAATAATATTATGCTCAACTATTATCTGTCTAAATTCATCCCCCAATTTGATGACTATACCCCTGATCCCTTTATCCCTGACCACAAGGTTTGTTCCGCTGCCAATGATAAAGAATGGGATATGGTATTTTTGAATAAGATGCAGCAGCCTTTCCAATTCCCCTCTATTCTGAATAGTAACAAAAAAGTCAGCCGAACCCCCTATTCCAAAAGAGGTGTGCTTGCTCATTGGTTCATGGGTTAATACATGTGGTGTTATCCTTAATAATTGAGGCAGCAGCACTTCTGTATCTTCTGTATCTTCTGTATCTTTATGTCCCTGCTGGATTACTGTTGCTTCAACCTCTCCCATAATCTTTTCCCTACCTTCCAGATATCACCAGCACCCAGTGTAATGACCACATCCTGCGGACAGGCAAACCCATGTAAAAAATCAACTATCTCATCATGGGTTTGTAAGAACATTACCCTTGAATGTCCGGATTCAACCAGGCTCTTGATAATCAAGGATGCATCCACCCCTTCTATTGGTTTTTCGCCTGCCCCATAAATGTTTGTAACAACAACCACATCAGCATCATTAAAACATTGTCCAAAACCCTTTGCCAATGCCTTTGCTCGGGTGTAGCGATGTGGTTGGAACACAGCCACAACCCTTCTATTGGTTGATCTAACAGCAGACAGGGTAGCGGCTATCTCTGTGGGGTGATGGGCATAATCATCAATGATGGTGATATTATTGGTCTCTCCCACTATCTGAAACCTTCTCTGCACCCCGCTATAGCCGCCAAGGGCATCAGCAATCTTCTCAAACTCAATATTTAGATCCAGTCCAACAGCTACCGCGGCTAAGGCATTAGACACATAATGCATGCCTGGCACATTAAGCCTTATCTTGCCAATGGCCGCATCCTCAAAGACTACGGTGAACTCCGAAGAAAAACCATCAAACACTATTCTCTCTGCCCGGATCATAGCCTCTTTGGTCAACCCATAGGTAATAACCCTTCTTTCGATTTTGTCCATTACTGACTGAAGGTGCATGTTATCAAGGCAAAGGATGACGCTGCCATAAAATGGTACCTTGTTCATAAACTGCACAAATGTATCTTTTATCTGAGCAATATCCTGATAATAGTCAAGATGCTCCTCATCGATATTTGTAACCACAGCAATAATTGGGGATAACCTTAAAAAGCTGCCATCGCTTTCATCGCTTTCAGCCACTAAGTATTCTGAGCTTCCCAATCTGGCATTACTGCCAATATCATTAAACCTGCCGCCAACAACCACGGTTGGATCCATTCCTGCTGTAGAAAGCACCAATGATACCATGGATGTTGTGGTTGTCTTCCCATGTGCACCAGCCACAGCAATCCCATATTTTAGCCGCATCAATTCAGCCAGCATCTCTGCCCTTGGGATAACTGGTATCCGCTTCTTTCGAGCAGCCAGAACCTCTGGATTTTCCTTTGAAACAGCAGAGGAATAGACAACAACATCGGTATCATCAATATTTTTTGGGCTGTGTCCAATATAAATCCTTCCCCCCAATTTCTGCAGTCTTTTAGTAACCTCTGTCTCAGCCATGTCTGAACCAGTAACATTGTAGCCCAAGCTTAACAATACCTCAGCAATGCCGCTCATCCCTGAACCGCCAATCCCAATAAAATGAATGTGTTGTATCTTTTTAAACATAATTACCTCCAGAGAAAAAGCTGTTAGCAGTTATATGCACTCCAATAAAAAAATTGACATAAAGATAATAGTAGCCCAACATTCTATGTTGGCATTAGATATACCAGGATAGAATCCTGGGCTACTACTACCTCATAACTCTTAAAATTGCAGGGGACAAGTAGGGTGGGCATTGCCCACCAATCTGTTCTAACGGCTAACTGCTATTACCTGCATCACCCTATCCACCGCACCATATGGATCTACATCAAACCCCTCATATCCCTGTCTCATCCTGTCCAATTTTCTAACATCATAGGTCAACTCAGCCATCACATCAGTCAGCCTTCCCTGAGGCAATTCAGCATCAAGCACTACCCTTACTGCCCCACGTCGCTCTAACACCCGTGCATTCTTCTCCTGATGGTTATCCGTGGCATAAGGATATGGGATCATGATTGCCGGCACACGACAGGCAATAATCTCTGCCACTGTTGTGGCACCGCTTCGACATACCACCAGATCAGCGGCTCCATAGGCATAATCCATATCATTCAGGTACTCAAATATACGATACCCTGCTCCAGAAACATTCTTGTCTACCGTCTGGTAATCGTCTGAACCAGTAATCCAGATAATCTGCAAATCTTCAAGTTTCATGCTGCCTTTGGTTAAAGCCTCTATGACCGCCATATTTATGCTTTTTGCCCCCCTGCTCCCGCCAAATACAAGCACCGTAGTCTTATCTATTGAGAGACCAAACCTCTCGTCTGCCTGCTGTTTTTTTACCTGTCCAATCCCTTTTCGGATAGGATTACCGGTAACAATAATATCCTCTCCCTTTTTATGCGGCAAGTATTGAGAAGATTCAGGCATGGAAACAGCTATTTTATCCACAATCCTTGAAAGCATTCTTACTGCCAATCCGGGTATGGCATTCTGTTCATGCAGTACACACCTTATCCCCAATGTTGTTCCGGCAAGGATTATGGGCACACAAACATAACCACCTGTTCCAAGGATAACAGATGGCTTAAATTCTAACAAATATTTGCGGGATGTTAAGAATGCCCCTATTAATTTCCACACTACCCTAAAAATTCCAAACAGTGTCCTATCCCAGCCGTAAACATCAATCCCCTTAAACTCAAATCCCTCATGAGGCACAACCTTAGCCTCAATCCCATTGATATTACCGATAAACAGTACCTCTGCCTGTCTTTCTTTTAAGCCATATGCAATTGATATTCCGGGGTAAAGGTGTCCACCTGTTCCCCCGCCAGTAATAACTACTCGCATTAAACCACCTTAAGGAAAGCTGCTATCTAACCACTAACAACTAACCACTAACCCTCACCCTCTTCTCCCAAACGACCCCCTGGCAATATTCATCAATATCCCCACAGATATCATATTAAAGAATAGGGCAGAGCCACCAAAGCTGATAAACGGCAACGGCACACCAGTGGTTGGCAACACTCCGGTTACCACGCCAATGTTGAGAAATGCCTGGGCAACAATAATAAACGTCAGACTAAAGGCAAATAAACTGGCAAAAAAATCATCGGTAGCCAGGCATATCTTTGTTCCGCAATAGGCAAAACCAGTAAATAAGAGAATAACCGCAGTAGTAAAAACAAATCCACCCTCTTCCCCAATGATGGCAAAAATAAAGTCTGTTGATGACTCAGGCAGATAGAATAGCTTTTGTTTGCTCTCACCCAGTCCCACGCCAAATAAACCACCAGAGCCTAAGGCAATCAATGATTGAATAATATGATACCCCTTATCCCCGGCATCTGACCATGGATCCATAAAAATAGTCAGCCGTCTAACACGATATGGTGCCTTAAAGGCTACAAACGCCAGTATAGGAATCGAAATCAGAAGCAGGGAAATAATATGCTTTAAGCTTATCCCTCCAATAAAAAGGATAGCCATGCTTACACTAAAAAGCATGATAATCATCCCAAAATGGGGCTGTTTTAATAAGAGAAGGATAATAAGCAATAAAAACATCAATGCCGGCAAAAATCCCTTACGCATACTCTTGAGATGTGCCTTTCTCTTGACAATAAAATCCGTCATCCAAATAATGAGGCATAACTTGATCAGCTCTGATGGCTGGAAAGCAATGCCACCTATCTTTAACCATCTTGTTGCCCCGCCTATCTTATGACCAACACCCGGGATAATCGTTAGTATCAATAAAAGCAGTCCCAGAGCAATAATAATCCCCTTATACTTGCGGAATAGATTGTAATCAGTCTTCCATGCAATAAGCATCCCCATGCCACTGATACATATCCAGAGGATCTGCTTCTTGAACAAAAAATAGCTGTCCTGGGTAAACTTTTGAGCAAATATAGCACTGGAACTATAGATCATCAATACCCCAATACCGACTAAGGTAATGGTGATTAAGAATAAAATAATATCAAATCGAGCCCGAGAGTAATTCATTATTTTCCCTTTTGTAAGTGAATAGTGAAAAACGAAAAGTGAATAATTAAGGTTTGTCACTTCTCCATTTTCACTTCTTTTTTCAGCCTGCGTACTATCTCCTTAAAAATTTTGCCTCTTTCCTCATAATTCTTAAACATGTCAAAACTTGAACATGCTGGAGAAAATAGGACTGTATCCCCGACTGATACTGTTTGATATGCTGTCAGAACTGCTTCTTCTAATGAAGATGTGCGATAAACTGGCTTAAACCCGGATTCCTTTTCAATCCTTTCAGCCGCCTCACCCAACAAAACCATTGCCCTGACCTTTTCATTCAATAATGGGGCTAACCGTCCGTAATTACAACCCTTATCCTTGCCTCCAGCGATAAGAACAATCGGAGACGGAAAGCTGTTTAAGGCACAAAGCACTGAGTCAACATTGGTTGCCTTTGAATCATTGATAAATCTTATTCCATTGATAACCTCTGTCAATTCCATTCGATGTTCTACACCCTTGAACCCTTGAAGGGTTCTGGCAATGATTTCTGCTGGTACTTTCAGCAGCATGGCAACAGCTGTTGCTGCCAAAGCATTTTCAAGATTATATGGGCCAGGTATCCGCACATCATCCTGCTTGCAGATGATTAGTTTTTTGCCGTATATATTTGCTACAATCTTTCCATTCTCTAAATAAACCCCGCTATGATTTAATCTCTTCTGCCTTGAAAAATATATCTGCTCTGCCTCACTATGTCTGGCAAGGGAGAGGACGGTATCATAATCGGCATTAAGCACACTAAAACATAAGGGTGTTTGATTATCAAATATCCTTGCCTTTGCCCGGGTATATTCACCCATGTCTTTATATCTATCCAGATGGTCAGGGGTAAGATTAAGAAAGACAGCAATATCAGCCCTGAAACTGTCTATTTCCTCTAATTGAAAGCTGCTTATCTCCAAGATTACAGATGCATCCTTTTCTAACTCCAACACCTTCTCACACAAGGGAGTACCAATATTCCCCCCAACAAACAGGTTCATCCCTGCAGCCTTAACTATTTCACCTATCAGGGTTGTTGTGGTTGTCTTGCCATTTGTCCCTGTTATCCCCACAACCCTTTGCCCTTGCAAACAGTGCCATCCCAGCTCAATCTCAGAGATTATAGGCACACCACTGGCAATACTTTCAGCAATAACAGGGATATTCCCTGGAATACCAGGGCTGAGAACGATTAATTGTGACTCATCAAAAAACTGGGGTGTATTCTTACCTGTTTCAATCTCTATCCCTGAAAGCATTAAATCGTTAAGCTCATTACCAAGGCTGTCCATGGGCTTTGCATCCGTTGCCCTGACCTTTGCCCCTATTTTATGCAGCAATTTGGCCGCTGCCAGACCACTTCTCCCAAGCCCGACAACAGTAACTACCTTTCCTTTAACATCGATCATACTATTACATCCTTTATATTATACTCAATAGCATTATAATTCGAGCTGTGCAATCAATATATCCACAGATTTCACAGATTTTCATAGATTAAA
>JASEHA010000169.1 GCA_030018795.1 bacterium | reverse complement strand
TCACCAGGGTTGCCAAAAACACATCATGCTGCCTGATTGAACAGAAACATGAGTCGTGTTCGTTAACCGTATTCACAGAATAACATACCCACTATCCCTCTCAAGAGGGGATTGCAACTTGTATACAGGCTGGAAGCCTGTGCTACATCACCTGCGTGGAGACGATAGAAATACACGCCGATTGCTACCTCTTCGCCTTCATTCTAATGGTAAAGCAAGCTTCCAGCTTGCATACAGGCTGGAAGCCTGTGCTACTTTAGCACCACCATCTTCTTTACCGACACCTGTCCACCTGCCTCTAATCTATAGAAATACACACCACTTGCTACCTCTTCGCCTTCATAGTTATGCCCATCCCAATGGGCAGCAGCATGACTGCCATCTTTTTCTAAATAACAGCCAGCATCCTTTTCGCCAAGGTCAAGGGTTTGTATCAACTGACCGGTGATAGAATATATCTTGATAACTACCCGTGCCCTTTCTGAAAGCTCAAACGGTATCCAGCATTCAGGATTGAATGGGTTGGGATAGTTTTGCAAAAGATTGCTTTTTACAGGAACATGGGTAGATACTGCCTGAGCAATAAGACCCTTGAGTGTTGCTTTCAGCTCTTCGCTGAATGTTGTCTCAGGGCTTTCTGCCAATACCTTGTACATCTCCTGATATGCATTAACACAACTAATGTTATTTTCTACTTTCAAGGATGGTGCACCCTGCTGTGCCTTCTTCTGCCCCCAGTTTAATCCAATCATTAATATGTCCCGTCCGTCAACCACACCGTCACCATTGGCATCCGCATAGACGGCATATTGACTGGACCAGATGCTTGCTGCTTGAGCAGACCAGATGCAGGAAGCATTCTTCCTTGGATAACCGGTCCGTTGCCAGTAATAGGCAAGGGCAGTAATATCGTTTGCATCTACCCAGCCATCATTATTGGTATCACCTGGCCAGACATTTATCTGCCCGCCAATAGCTATCTCTGTCCCTGATGCCTCTATCAAAATATGCTCACCAGTTGAGGTTACAGCATCAACATTGCTGATGTTTAGCTTGAGGCTTGAACTATAGATATAATCAACCCTGACCCGTACCTTTGCCACAACCCCATATCCATCCACACCAGTCCATGTCTCTCGTTTGCGTGACAGACCAATATCTACAATCCCTTTACTGGTATCCACACTTGAGGCAAATGAGACCACATTGCTGCCCAAAAAGCTGCCAGCATCCACTCGAATAACACTCAACCTGACCTCATTGACATTGTAATTCAATCTGAATGCACATCCAAACAGATCCTTTACTTGATTGGTGATAGTGCCTATCCTTAGCTCCAGATCAAACTCCTGATACGGCTGCTGAGCAGGTATTTCTGGTATCCACAGTGGCACAGCAGAGCATATTTCCAGCTCCTTGCTCTTTGCCTTCATCTCCATATGGCTGCCAGATAGTCCGCCAGCCAGATTTCCTTCGATGCAATACTTTCCGGCAAGGACATTATTGCCATAAAGATCCTTCTGATCCCAGTCTATCTCAGATAGTATCTGCTCTTCACCAGGTGCCAGCTTGATCATTGCCATGCCATCAGCAAAGTTCTTGTTATATGCCCAGTCATAAACCACGCACCCGCTGCCAATGGATTTTATCCTTAGATCAAACATCTTTGTTGTCTTGAATTTTAATACCCTTTCCTGCGAGCTGTAATTGGTTATCTTCAGGCTTATCTTAACACGCTCTTTTACGGCATAAGACACCTTTTGTGTCTCAACCCGCAAGCTAAGCTGCGGCTCTATCTTGAATTGATACACCCCGCCATCAGCAGCATAAACATCATACAGCCCATCACCATCACCATCACCAATAGCTACATAGTGAAGTGGAACATTGACATTCCCTATGTCTGACCTCATCCATGAGCTGCCATTCCATTTAAACTGATATACATGCCCGGTTTTACTCGAGGCATACAACTCATACTTGCCGTCATTATCCCCATCCTGAAGGCTGCATGCCCCATCCCTTTCCTCTGGTCCGCCAACAACACCCATATCGATTATGATCCATCCCTTTTCATGCCATTTGATCTGATATGCATGTCCGTCAAAACAGACCCCATATATCTCTTCTTTTCCATCATTATCGCCATCACCAACCGCAACACTAAACATACTGCTGTCTGGTCTGGCAATCTTCACACATGCCCACTGACTGTTTACCCACCTGAAGCTGTAAACAAAGCCATCCTCGCAGGCAATATACAGTTCCTTTTTCCCATCATTATCTGCATCACCAATGGATATCTTAAAGATATCTGAGCCGCATTCACCTACACTTGACTTTACCCAGAAGCCATTAACCCAGGCAAACTGATACACCCAATCATTCTTGCATCCAACATATATCTCATTAATACCGTCGTTATTCCCATCGCCAATGGTTATTGAAAAGATACCATCCCCATCCTCGCCAACAACGGTTCTTACCCATGAACTGCCATCCCATTCAAACTGATATATTGCCCTGCCCTGACCAACCACATACAGCTCATCATTGCCGTCATTATCCCCATCACCAACTGTAACCGCCTCTATTGCCCATTCCATCTTGGCAATCTGCTTTGTCTGCCAGTCCTTGCCGTTCCATGTGCATTGATAGAGATAATTGCCCAGATCGCCATAGTATATCTCTTGCCTGCCATTGTTATCCACATCCCCAATGGCTACTGCACCAATAACATAATCACCCACACTGGCACCTATCTTTACCTTTTTCCATGACGTATCTATAACTGTCGGTGTGGCAACTACCCTGCTCAATGCCTTAACAGACCATGGGGAAATGGTCTTCCACTTCATCTGGTCAAAGACAAACTGCTGTGGATATGCGTTTTTAACAATTCCAAGCAGGTCATTAAAGTAATAATCACTATTCCAGTCCTTATTTGTCGAGAATGTCCCTGCTGGGATCATGCCTGTAGCAATCAGCCTTTCCTTCCAGTAGGGAACACCTATCCATTTTAATAGGTCAACAGACAGCCTCATCTCCTCTATTTTCCAGTCAGAGGGCAGGCTCATGGTTTGAGTGCCTGTGTATCGGACCAAGTTAGTCCCATTTTCTATTCTCATCGGCAGCCATGGCTCAATGTTGCTGGGAATTGCCCCTGGATAGACCATAAGCCTATTTTCCATAAAGCTGCCTGGTTTTACATCTGGCAATACAATTGCATTCAGCTCTGCCTTCCACACAGCTGTGCTTGAGCCTGGCGGCAGATCTCTCATATTTACCCACCATGTCAGGGTATGGCTGGCTGCATTATAATACCCATATGGTGATGCAGAGATATAGCTCATGTTTGGATCAAGCTTATAAACCACCATGTATTCATCCCAACCCCACTTCTGATACCAATCTATATCCTTTGTTAATCGAATAGAGTTGCATATCTTATCACCCTGGGTTACCTCACCGCGGCAGTTCAGCTCTATCTTTAATGGCAAGGGAATGTCAGGCTGTGCCACAGTTCTAAATTTCCATGAATACACACCGATTATCGGATTACCAGTACATGTATCAATGGCATTGAGGTCTACCTGACAGGTATACTCTGTGTCATAACTAAGATTATCAAGCTCAACGATCATAACATTATTATAGCTGTCCCATCGATAACCAGTAATAATTACACCAGGGTTAATGTTAAATGCCTTTTGCGTATATGCTGTATTCATGACATCATCAAAGCCTATAACCACATCTGCTGTTATGGGCACATTTCTGCCTGTTGGTGAGACATTGAGTATTTGCGGCGGGATACAGTCTATCTCAAAGAAATTATCGCTTATATCAATGGCAGACCTGTTGCTGCTGTCAGTAACAACTACCTTTATCAGACACAATTTAGAGTTAACGCTTGGTACCTTCCAGTCAAAGGTAAATGTGCCAATGTTTGAGGATATCATGCTGTAGCTATACCCACCGTCAATAGAATAATACAGGGTTGATAAATACGGCGGAGTCCCCCCAATTACCTTCCACTTGATGGTATTAGTCTGTCCTTCTACCAGCCGCCCCTGAATATCTACATTGATTTTTGGTGTCATCTTGAATTGATATATATTTTTATCCTCATTTGCTTCATATAGTTCAAGGTTGCCATCATTATCTCTATCACCAATTATCATGCCCTGCATCAGTCCTGCTCCTGCCTCCCCAATATCTGTCTTGTCCCAGCTTGCTCCATTCCAGTTGAGCAGACAGACCCGGCGGTTCATGTCAACAGCAATCACCTCATTCTTGCCATCATAATCAATATCACCAACTGTCGTATCATATCCGCAGGAGTTTTCCATTATCTTTGTTGTTGTCCATGTTGCACCATTGTACTTTATTTGATACAATGGTCCATTGCTGACTGCCCGATAGATCTCAAGACTGCCATCATTATCCCCATCACCCTGTCCCAGTCCATCAGCCATCTTGTCTGCTATAGCTGTCCCAATCGTACTGCCTATAGTCCCATATATCCATTTGCCATTCTCGTATCTGAACTGGTAGATATTGCCATCATTCTTTGCCCCATACAGCTCATTCTTGCCGTCGTTATTTGCATCAACTATCTCAATAGCAGTCATGTAGGTATAACACGGGCCTGCACATATCTGATACGTGCTGTACCATTTCCCTGATACATTCTTGAGCTGATACACATACCCCTTGGAATCAGACAGCCACAATTCATTCTTGCCATCATTATCTACATCGCCAATCTTAACATCAAGGCAGCCCTTCCATGTACCACCAGCATAATTACCATAGTCAGATATATATACCCATGCCTCAACCCAGCTGCTCCCATCCCATTTATACTGATATGCGCCGCCATTCCAGTCACCAATAGGACCATAAGCTACATACAATTCATTCTTACCGTCATTATCCGCATCACCAACTGTAACAGCATGGAAGCCATATGTCTTTTGTGAGCCAATGATTGCACTTGTCCATGTTGCCCCGTTCCACTTGAATTGATAGATGTATGAGCCGCAGATACCATAGACCTCATTCTTGCCATCGTTGTCTGCATCACCAACTGCCACATCCTCAACAACAGCATTACCAGAGCCAACCATGCTGTTTATCCATCCGCTTGGCAGGGTTACGCTTCCAGGGATAATAGTATACTCTCCACGCCATGTATTACCCCCATTGGGGACGAGTATCTTTGCACCAAACAGATTAAATGGTCTGGCTGCTATAAACGACCATTCATATACTGACTGCAAGGGTATGCCAGCACAGGTATCTTTGGCTGTCTTATTAATCTGGCAGTAGTACTTAACATCAGGTGTCATTGGCTTTGTCTTAATTGTCAGGGTGCTTGTCCCATCTGACCATGTATAGCCCTCTATGACAGGGTTGGGGTTGATACTAAATGCCTCCTGTGTAGCTGAGGTATTCATCTCTTCGCTAAATTTGATGACAATAGTGGTTGCACTCGCTGGCACATTGTTTGACCCACTTATTGGTGAGACACTGAGCACTGTCGGCGGGGTTGAATCTATCTCAAAATCAGTATCACTCATGTCAAAAACCTGCTGACCGAGTGAATCTGTAACCACTGCCTTAACCCTTGTCTGCAATAAGTCTATGCCTGGCACCTGCCATAGATAAGATAATCCTGTACTCTCAGCTATAGACAGCCATGTACTGCCACTACCAGTAGAGTAATACAGGCAAGTCTTATACGGCTGAACACCACCAGATA
>JASEHA010000168.1 GCA_030018795.1 bacterium | reverse complement strand
AGGATAGAATCCTGGGCTACTATAAATGTCAATTTCTTTATTGGATTGCATATATCCACAGATTTCACAGATTTTCATAGATTAAAGACAAAACGTTTACATTCTTTCTCTGTGTAATCTGTGTAATCTGTGGATTAAATCTCATTGCACAGGTTGAAACTTCTTCCTCAATTAACAATAATCTATGTACCTATTCCTTCTTTCAAATGGTTTGAACTCTTGTCCGCCACCCTTAAAAAAGTTTGAGAAAAATTCTAAAAATTGCAGCCTGCTTGAATGCACAAACCCGCCAAGGGTAGTGATAACGATATTAAAGGTATGCCCGCCGATAAGGATAAGTATTGCCAGAACATATCCAAGATATGGTATCTCTGTGGCCATCTTTGCCACCCCATTGATGGTCATGGCAATCGCACTTGTAGCCAGTCCCAGGGCAAGTAATCGGGCATAAGAAAGCACATTGCCAAAATAGCCAACTACATTGTATAAGCTGATAACCCCGCCAAACAGCTTCCCAAAGACACTCTTGTTTGCCCTGCCCTGAGTAAGGATAAGGGCAATAGCAGTAATAGATGCCCCTTTACCTGCTGCTGCGGCTATGTCTGGGGATACCTTTCCGCCAAGGATAACGCTATATCCCATAGGCAGAAGAAAAACAAGCATGATAATCCATAACACCTGATCCAACAGGACATCAATGAATCTCTTATCGCGGATATTAGCACAGGCTTTAATAATAATACCTGTAAATATCTGGATAATCCCAAGCACAAGAGCCAGCTTTAACATATCCAGAGGGTTTTCTATGGGATTGAGGACAACCATGTTTTGGAGTAATTGTGGCAGGACAGCCACATCAATTCCAAACCAGCCGCCGGTTAATACCCCAATAACTATGGTTGACATGCCACCCCATAGGATTATTTTTATTAATCTTGCCCCGTCTCCTGTTGGCTTAAACCTTTTCAAGAGAAAAAGGGCAACAGCAGTCAATATTACCCCATAACCAACATCTGTAATACAACACCCAAAAAAGATAATGAAGAATGGGACAAAAAAGGGTGTTGGGTCAAATTCACGATAGTTGGGTCTGCTATAAAGTATTGTTACAACCTCAAAGGGTGAGACATAGGAATTATTCTCTAACGCAACTGGCGGATGTTCATCCTCTTTAGGGGAAAGGGTAGTAATATCTAATTCTGGTGAGATTTTTTCCAGCTCTCTTCTAATAATCATCTCATCCCTTGTTTTGATCCAGCCATTAACAAAAAAGACACATCTGGTATGAGCAAATTTAGCCTCAACCTGTCTCTTCTGAATGTCCTCAAAAATGAGGTCATGCAAAACAAGGACATTGTCCCGATTATCCTTAGCCAGCAGGAGCCATTCCTCTTTTATTTTAATCTTTTCTTTATCGATTACAGAAAGTTCTGTTTGTATCTGTCTCATTTCCTCAGCAGGACTGTTAATAATACCCTCAAACCTGATAGTTTTACATCCATGATGATCAAGAATGGCAAGTATTTGGGAGGCATCATCCCTTAGCATCAGCAAAAAAAGATAAGCTGTATTGCGATTTTCGTTTATTATCCGTAACTCAAACCCTGTTGTTGTCTTACCAATCTCTTCCTGAATTTGAGACAATAATTCTCTTTTGGCTATAACCAGCTGGCTTGTGGTCATGGCTGTATCTTGCAAATCCTGTAAGGCAGCATCAAAATTCTGCCATGGGGATAACTCATCAAATACGTCTTGTTTTTTGGACATTTCTAATTGCAGTCCAATCATCCTGTTTTCCAGATCAAGACATTGAGAATATATCTGACTGACATCTGTCTTTTGCCTGATTTTTCCTATTTCTTCAGATGATAATGTTATCCTTTCCGGGGAAAGCAGGATAGACAGTCCCTTAGCCTTTTCTGAGTAATTGGCTGTAAAATTAATAATATACTCTAACTGGCTCAAATCCTCTTCAAGGCTGCTTATTGGAATGCCTGAAAATGATGGAGTTGTTATTTGTGATACTGCCTCATGCTTACTGATCCCTGACTCAATAAATTCTTCCCGGCTATCCAGGATATGAACACAACCCAGGCTCATCAGGGTTTCGATTACTCTTTCCTTTAATGGTGCATATCCTGAAAGCTGAACTTTCTTCATCTGGCTGACAGCCATAGTGTTCTCCTATTTTTTCCACAATTCAAATCTTTGCAACAATGAATCTTACCGCTGCATCCATGTTTTTTGCAGCACTCCCTCGAATTTCCTGAATCAACCTCTCGTTTTCTTGCTTTAAGGCAAATATATGTGTTTCTGGCTCAACCCTTACATCTTCAACAAGCTTCTTTTCCATTTCCTGAATCTGTTTTTTAACCTCATCATGCAGCCCCTGCTTTTTGTCCTCAGCCTCAGCCAGCATTCTACCTGCCTTTTTATGTGCCTCAGCCACAAGCTGCTGGCTTTCTTGTTCTACTTGATGCACAGTTTTTAATAATTCGACCATAGACATGAGCTTACTCCTTTTATCATTTACTGCAATATGATACCAGAAATATTGTTATCTGTCAATAAAAAATATCGGTGGTGTCTCAAATTAGCTAAAGCTTGTAATGCTCGATGTTCAGGTTTTTACTGGTGCCCTTCCTACCAGTTTCCCATCGAATCCCACTTTTCTCCTGTCTATAGTTCAATAATTGGACATGTGTCAATAATTGGACATATGTGTATAATATGGTGTAAAATTTGAACTTGTGGATTGTCATGCCTGTAGACTTCATAGGATTTAATGGTTTTAAGCATTCCAATAATTGGACACTGTTAAATAGATAGACACAGGCTGGAGCATAGGGATATGGAACAATAAGTTCAATAATAGCAATTAGTTAAGCTGGATATAACTGCTTGGTTTTGAATCTGGCATGGAATTTGCTATATATATGGCATGATGATGCAAATAAAAGGTAAACAACAATTATTTGTGGTTCAAGAACCGCGGGTTCAGGAACCGCGGGTTCAAAAACCGTTGGTTCAAAAACCGCAGAAGGATATGGGATGATGAAGATATTAATTTTATCAGCATTTATATTTGCCTTGCTTATTCTTAATATCTCATCCTTCTGTCTTTCTTCTGTAGCATCAATGAATAAGAAATACAAGACAAAGGTATGTATACCACATTCATCGGGTAGGACAGGTTAGTTTGAGACTTTCTTATGGAGCCTGTTCTGCTCATGTGAATGTGGTTTTTTTGCGAAAGACGCACGAAAAATGTTTGTAATTCTTGAGGGGGTGATAGTTAAAAAGGGATTTTCTCTAATTTTTCTGGTTCTGGAAGAAGTAAAGTGCTTTTAAGGCTTATGCCTTACACCCAAAAAGCAACAAATTCAAAAAGATCCAAAAGGAAAAGGAGAAAATAAAAAAATGAAGAAGGTACTAGTTAGCATAACAATAATCGCATTAACAGGTGGAGTAGCATTCGCAGCAGATATGCAGCAAGAGGATGCATCCGTTGGTTTGAGTGTTCCTCAAATCATTGAGTTGGTTGGACTGGATATGTCAGAGACCGTTACACCAGGTCCAGAGGATTATGCAAGGGATCTGCAAAAGGCAAGAGTAGTAAACATCCCTAATGGCGAGGCAGCTACAAGCAATGCTATGGATGATGCCAATACTGATCTTGGCAAAGGCTTTGCAGAAAGAACAGCAGCACTTGAGATGACAATATTCACCAACGCTCAGGATGGAGCAGTCCTTTATGTTCATGGCTTACAGCCGGCTACTCAACAACACATTTTAAGATTGGAAGATACCTATGTGTCAGTTTGCACAGAAAAGACTTACATCTTGCAAAATGACTTAGAAGGTGCTTATGCCAATGCTTGCTCAATGGCAGTAGCTGAAAAAGCAGCAACCAGGACACCATCAAGCATATTACCTGTAGAAGATAATCCTAGAAATGGTTGGGGTGGTTCAACGGTTGATGGTTTGGATTTTCAGCTCAGTAATAAAGCCACAGAGAAAGCAGCATCTTCATGGCTTCGTATCCACAATCAGTCACAGCACCTGTTTGAGGTAAAGATGTCAACAAAGGCACCAAGATTGATAGTAATTAACCTTGGTATTGCTAACTTAGCCAGATATACAGAGGGTGAATATACCAACACGTTAACATTTACCCTTATGCCAATTGTCGGCTAATGTAGGCTAAGTTGCCGTGCTTTTGTTTAATAGAACAGATTATAAGATTTAAGCTAACTTCTTCCGGAATCATGAAGGGAAAATCCCTTTTAACCGTAGGGGGTTGCAGAGACAGCTGATTATTTGCCTCTGCAGCCCTTTCTACTATAAAAACTTAAGATGGAGGTGCATAAACAATGATTTTTTTGCAAATCACGCGTTCACAATTTATATGAAAAGAGGAGGATTGTGAAATGGCGTGATTTTTTTGTGAAAAACGATGAATGTTACATACAGAAATGTGATTGGCTTCAGTAGTGGTATACTTGAGCTGATCAAAAAGATGAATGTGGTATACAAAAGATAATATCGATAGTTTGCTCGATGAATGTGGTATATGCTTGCAGGTGTTTCATTACCTGTTATAAGAATGTAGAGATGTGATACATGTTGCATCTCTACACCATAGGTATATTATAAAATCACGAGGACATGAACAGATCTTTTGATACAATATGTTCATGACCTCGTGATTTTTTTTGGCAAAAGAAGTAGCACTTCTGGCGGAAGTAAGCACTTCTGGAGGAAGTATCGCTTCTGGCAATAGAATAAGGATTCGGGAGAGGTAAGAGATCACCCTCCCTGCTCTTATTATCCCGAATCCTGTTTTTATAGTAGCACAAGCATCCTTGCTTGTGTATAACTCAAGGGAAGGGCTGGCAATCATTAAATGACAGTAATTTAACCAACACCTGCAGGAGGTGAGAGACAGATGGTGTTGAAATGATATTAAGTGCTTGTACATAGAATAACTAATATTAAGGAGGATAGAGCAAACATGAAACGAGTATACTTAAGTCTTTTGGCTATAAGCCTGATTGCTTCTTTGGGATATGCAGCTGATATGCAGCAAGAGGATGCTGAGATAGGATTAAGGGTTCCACAGATAATTGAGCTTGTTGGTGTGGATATGAGAGAGATGGTTACCCCTGGGCCAGAGGATTATGCCCGTGATTTAAACAAGATTAACATTGTTAATTATCCTGATAGCGGTGCTGCAGCTGGAAATAATCGGCTGGATTCGTTAGCTGCAGACATTGGCAAGGGATTTGCTGAAAGATCAGATGCTATCTCAATAACCCTGTTTACTAATGCTCAAGATGGAGCAAATCTTTATATCCATGGTATTCAGCCAGCAGGTCCACAAGGGGTTTTAAGATTGGAAGATACCTATCTTGCTGTACAGACAGAAAAGACATATGTTCTATTAAACAATCTTGAAGGGGCATCGGCATCAGCTCAAACATATCCATCTGAAAATAGTGGTTCTAATATGACAAGATGCACCTGGTTAAGGATTCATAATGAGGCACAATACCTTTTTGGGGTTAAGATGTCAACCAAGGATGCAAGATTGGTGGTGTTTAAGCTGGGTATCGCTAGCCTGGCAAGGTATACAGAGGGCGAATACGCAAATACATTGACATTTACATTGATTCCAATAGTAGGATAACTCTGGTGAAGGGGCGTCAGACTGTGTAAAAACTTAACCCCCCGAGCAATTATGGTGATTTGCCACACAGGTATAATAGCCAGTATTTTTTGT
>JASEHA010000167.1 GCA_030018795.1 bacterium | reverse complement strand
ATGCTCTTTTTACATGAGGCATTATGAGACAGTTGGCTTTATCGAATATTCAGATTAAAAACTTTTTTCTTGACACAGGAAAAAAAACATGTTATAATTAAAGTATTAAAATTAGTGTAGGTGTGGCTTGAATGGTCAAGGATTTATCCCTGAAGAAACAATAGCCCATATCAGGGACTCAATTGATATCGTTGAATTAATATCTGAATATGTTACCCTGAAAAAAACAGGGGAAAATTATAAGGGGTTATGTCCCTTTCATACAGAGCGAACCCCATCGTTTGTTGTTAATCCTAAAAAAGGAATCTTTCATTGCTTTGGTTGTCAGGTTGGGGGAAATATTTTTTCGTTTCTAATCAAAAAGGAAGGGATAGGGTTTGCAGATGCAGCTAAATTACTTGCTAAAAGAGCAGGTATCAGCATAAATATTGCTGCCTTTCAAAAATCTTCTGAAAAAGAAATCCTTTATGAGATTCATGATGCAGCGGTTTCCTTTTATCAGAATTTGCTCTGGTCAAGGGAGGGTGTAACTGCCCTTGAATATTTGCAAAGAAGGGGACTATCAAAGGAGACATTAAAAAAATTTAAGGTTGGATATGCTCCATCAGCATGGAGGAGACTGTCGGATTTTTTATTGGCAAAAACATATCCCTTGGAAAGGATATGCCAAACCGGGTTGGTTGTTCAAAAGGATGGAGAATCACAGGGGTATGATCGATTTAGGGAACGGATCATTTTCCCTATTTTTGATGAGTTGTCAAGACCAATAGGGTTTGGCGGTAGGATATTAAATAAAACTGAAGGAAAAGCCAAGTATATAAATTCTCCAGAAACACCTCTTTATAATAAATCAAAGGTTTTATATGGGTTGCATCTGGCTAAAGAGAGTATGCGATCGCAAGGGGTTATAGTTGTTGAAGGATACATGGATGTGCTAACATTATCCCAGTCAGGTTTTGCTAATGTTGTGGCTGCATCAGGCACAGCCTTTACCCATGAACAGATAAGGCTGCTGAAAAGATATACTGAAAAGTTATGGCTTGTTTTTGACCCGGATATGGCTGGTATTGCTGCTACTCTTAAGAGTATGGATTTATTGCTGGAACATAATATGGATGTGAGGGTAATTTCCCTTCCCAATGGACTTGATCCGGCTGATTATTTGCTTAAGGGAAATAGTGCTGAATTTGCCAATCTTCTTAAACAGGCACAGGGTTTTTCTGATTGGAGATTTAATTTTGCAATAAAAAATGACGATATAAAAACTACCTCTGGGAAAAAGAGGGCGTTAGAACATCTTCTCCCCTTTATTGTCAGGTTGAATGACCCAATTGAAAGACAAGAGTTGATCAGACGAACAGCAGGGGTTTTAGGATTAGATGAACTCATTATTAATAATGAGTTAAAGGCAACGCAGACACAGCAAAAGACAGGAAGGCAAACCAACAATCACCTGGCAGGTGAATATTTAAGACGTGAAGACAGGGGACGCAGAGAGGTTGAGAGGGCTATTATCTATTTTCTTTTAACCAGTGATGATATGGAAGAAAAAGAAAGGGTGCTTAATCAAGTGTCTTCTGATGAGTTCAATGACTCTGTGTGCCAGGAGGTTTTTCGTGTATTCAGGCAGCAAAAGGAATTGTCTCTATCAGTAGCAATGGAATGCCTGGAACAGAAGGCAAGGGATTTTGCTTCGAGTCTAATTTTTCAGGAAAAATATAAGGGTGAGGATATAGCCGGGTGTTTAAGAAAATTAAAGGGCTATGCCATGTCTATCAAGTTGAAAGAGATTCAGCGATTAATTGCAGAGAAAGTGAAAAATGGAGAGATTATAACTGATCTTATGCGGCAATATAACGAGTTAACAGGGAAGAGGTGAGAATCAAGGAATGAAAAAATCTACTATGCCAGAAGAGCTCGAACAACTTTTTGAGATTGGAAGGGCAAAGAGAGAGTTAACCTATGATGAGATTAATGACATACTTCCTGATACGCTTACCCCTGAACAAATAGAAAATCTGTTCATCCAGATTAGTGAACAGGGAATTGAGATAGTTGACGAGTTTACTAAAGAGGGCAAGGAAGAAAAATTTGAGCTTCCACCAGAGATAGTAAGTGAAATTCTGGTAGAGGATCCTGTTAAGGCATATTTGCGTGATATTGGTAAGGTAAACCTGCTTTCAGCAGATGAAGAGATTGATATGGCTATAAAGATGGAAAGCGGTTGGGAAAAAATACGCTTTACAGTCTTAAATAGTGCCATTATTATCAAGGAATTGCAGAAATTTTACGATAAACTTCAAAAAGGAAGAACAAGGATTGGCGAAATTATTCAGGATGAGTATGGTGAGGAAGAGGAAGAAGAGTTTCTTACTTTAGCAAAAAAAGGCCGCCTTCTTAGGATATTAAGAGAGCTGCTTGCTAGAATTGAGATGGAAAGAAAAAGCAGGGATAAGGAAAAAATACTTTCTTTATTGAAATCTGCAGGGCTGCATAGACATCTGATTATGAATGTAGCCAACAAGATAAAAAAGACGGTTCAGAACATTAATGAGATCGAAACAGATATCAGGGATTTAGAGGTTGAACTAAAAAGGTTGAGACAGCAAATCCCTAAACCAAAAGAAGATGCTGAAGATATAGCCCGTAGTATAAAGAATTCCAGACGCAGATTAAAACGAATAGAGGTAGATCTGGGTGGTGAATCTATTGAATCTATAAAGAAACTGGCTAAGGAGATATCTTCAGGGGAAACTATTATTAATAAGGCTAAAGAGGATATGATTAGCGCCAATCTAAGATTGGTAGTAAGTATTGCTAAAAGATATATCAATTGGGGGCTTTCTTTCCTGGATCTTATTCAGGAAGGGAATATGGGACTGATCAGGGCTGTAGAAAAGTTTGAATATAAAAAAGGGTATCGCTTTAGTACCTATGCTACATGGTGGATCAGACAGGCAATTACACGGGCAATAGCAGATCAGTCAAGGACGATTCGTATCCCTGTTCATATGGTTGAACAAATAAACAAGGTCATAAAAGAGTCCAGAAGGCTGGTTCAGCAATTGGGAAGAGAGCCTTCCATGGAAGAGATCGCTGTCCAGTTGAGCTGGAGTTCAAGCAAGGTAAGGGGAATCCTGCGAATTGCTCAGGACCCTATCTCTCTTGAAACCCCGATTGGTGAAGAATCTGAAAGTCATCTCGGTGATTTTATTGAAGATAAGGCTGCTGAGTCCCCAATAAATGTGACGACATTTGCCTTATTGCAGGAACAGTTGAGAAAGGTGCTTAAAACCCTTTCAGCTCAGGAAGAAAGTGTGCTAAGGCTCAGGTTTGGGCTTGAGGATGGCTATCCCCATACCCTGGAAGAGGTGGGAGCAAAGTTCCATGTTACAAGGGAAAGGATCAGACAGATAGAAGCCAAGGCATTAAAAAAATTGAGACATCCTACTAGAAGCAGGAAGCTGAAGGATTATCTGGAATGATTTAATGGGCACATATCGGTAGCACAGACATCCTTGTCTGTGAATCTTTGAAGGTGGGGCAGACATTTTTGTTTGTGAGAACAATTACAATCGGGCCCATAGCTCAGTTGGTTAGAGCAGCGGACTCATAATCCGCGTGTCGTAGGTTCGAGTCCTACTGGGCCCACCATGTAAGAAGGCAAGGCAGCACAAATATCCTTGTCTGTGAGAGCGATTATTATGGGCGAATAGCTCAGTTGGTTAGAGCACCTGCGTCACATGCAGGGGGTCGTAGGTTCGAATCCTATTTCGCCCACCATTTTTGCACGAAAAGTAAGAGAATTAATCACGAAAGTATGAAGGGACGAAAGCACGAAAAACACGAAAAGCATGAAAAACACGAAAAACACGAAATGTTTTTCATGCTTTCTTAATTTCGTGTTTTCGTGATTAACCTCTTCAAACCAGTCATGATTAGGGGAGAAATATTGTGTTACCTGAATTAATAGCATTGGTTGAGATTCAACAGATGGATAAGGATATTAAAGAGATTGAAACTGCTAATGTTAGCCTGAATAAACAATTGGAAAAAGAAAAGGAAGAGATTGCCAAAAAAAAGATTATCTTGCAAGAGATGGTCGAAAAGAAAGATACCATACAAAAGGATTTGAGACATAATGAACGAATGCTGCAACAGATAGAACAGAATCTGGAAGGGTTTGAAAAAAAGATATATCAGGTTAAATCACAAAAGGAATTAGAAGCAGTAGATCATGAGATAGCAAAATCAAGGAAAGAAAGATCATCTACAGAGGATGTTATTCTTATCTGTATGACCAGCATAGAAGAAATATCTGGCAGCCTGTCTAAACAGGAGAAAGAGCTTAAAAAAGAAACAGATGATTTTAATTGCCGTAGTCAGAAGATAGAGGCAGATATTGATATAAATACCCAGAGATTACTTAAGGCTAACACAAAAAAGCAAGAAATTATCACTACTATTGAGCCAACACTTCTGGCTAACTATGAAAGGTTGCGTGAAGGCAGGAATAATATTGCTATAGTTCATGTTGAAGGTGGAATATGTCAGGGGTGTTTTATTACCCTTCCCCCTCAACAGGTAAATGAGATAAGGATTGGTAATAGCATAATCCGCTGTGCTTCTTGTTCCAGAATGCTTTATTGGAAAGGGTAGTGCCTGCACGGGTAGCCCATTTACCTATTCGTTTGATAAGGAGTGGTAAAAAATGGAAAAAACAGAAAAGGATATAAGCGAACTGGTTGAAAAGCTAAAGTCCTTTCAACAACAATCTGTTATCTATGCTGAAGAATTAAAAATAGCACATAAATGTGAAGAGGAACGGTATAAGAAATTAGAAGAGGCTCATGATGCCTTGCAACAAATTTACACTGAAATCATACGGGTGATGGCAGATGTTATGGACAGCAGGAGTAAATATACCCGAGGGCATTCAGAACGAGTAAGAAAATATTGTGAATTGATGGGACAGAGGTTGTATCTTTCTGATGAAGAGATGAAGGTTCTGAATACTGCGGCAACACTCCATGATATCGGAAGAATGGAGGTAGACCAGACTATCTGGGAAAAACCAGGAAAGCTTACAGATACAGAGTTTGAAGCCGTTAAATCCCATGTAACAGCTGGAGAAAAAATGCTTTCTCCAATTCCATTCCTTAATAAGGTAGCAGAGATTATCCGTCATCATCATGAGAAATATGATGGAACAGGATATCCTGATTGTATCCATGGAGATAATATCCCGATAACTGCCAGGATATTGGCTGTAGCAGATGCCTTTGATGCTATGACATCAGAGAGATCATACAGGGAGAGAATAGATTCTGATGTAGCCATTGAAGAGTTGAAATCCCTTTCTGGAACACAGTTTGATCCTATGGTGATTGAGGCTTTTATTTCTATATGGAAGAAAATGTATGTGTAAAATGTAACTCTCATCTTCCAGACTTTAAGTATTATAAGCCACAAGCAGAATGCTTGTATTTGCAAATATGCCGAAGTGGTGGAACTGGCAGACACGCTAGGTTCAGGGTCTAGTAGGCGCAAGCCTGTGCGGGTTCGACTCCCGCCTTCGGCACCATTCCTTTCTTTCAGAAATCACCAAAAGCAAGGCTTTTGCACTCAAAAACGCACAGGCAGGCAGATCTTTTATCCAAAGATATTGGCCAACCAACAAATACAAGTATTTACCCCCTTTAGTTTAAAGCAAAAAATGCCGATAATTTACTATATTTATCTACCTGGAGATAGTAAAATGTGGAAGTATATACTCTTCATCAGTCTTTTTAT
>JASEHA010000166.1:4130-5810 GCA_030018795.1 bacterium | reverse complement strand
ATGGTAGGGCTCAAGATTTTGAACACCTACAATCGTTCCTTGCTGCTGCCAAATTATCATTATCTTGATAATCTGCGTCCTATTTCTATATTATTTGTGGCAAAACACTAATTGCACAGGTCGATAAATTTTTAAACGCAGAGAGTATCGCAGAATTTGCAGAGATGAAATTATTGTCTCCTCATTTTCTGCATCCTTTCGCGTATTCCGTAGTTCAATACAAAAAGGGGGAGAGAACAATGAAATACTTTAACTGCCATGAAATTATGAACGAATCAGGTTTCAAAAAGGTATTACTGATGATGCTGCTTATACTTTGGACAGCCCATGTATATGCAGACAGTAGTATTGAGTGGACATGTGTAAATGGTAATTTGCCAAATGATATTCAAATAAATGTGTTGGCTGTTGATCCGAGTGATTCATCTGTTATCTATGCAGCAGGACAAGATGGGGTGTATAAAAGCACTAATGGGGGAGATGCGTGGATACCCATAAATAATGGGTTGAAGCTACCGAATAATAAGCCATTAACTGATAAGAAACAGGGCTATGGTAGAAATATTAATGTTGCACTAACGATAGATCAGACAGACTCAAATATTATTTACCTTAGCTATATAGGAAGAATATTTAAAAGTATTGATAAAGGGGAGATGTGGATAGATATTACCAATAATTTGGATATATCCACATGGGAACAGTTGAGTATTGCTGCAGGGCAGGAAAACATCTATGTTGGTAACAATAATGGTGTGTATAAGAGTACAAATGGAGGAAATACATGGACAAAAATGAATAGTACCCCCATGTCAGCCGACATTTACTGCAGTGTTAGCCTTGATAATGCAGGCAAGTTATATGCCGCTACTTATCAGGGAATATTTGTTAGTGCGGATGAAGGTGCGACATGGACTAAGGTATCATCCGAAGAGTTCCGAAGTTTAATTGTTTGTGGTACTGTAAGTTATGCAGCAAAGCATAGTGGATTTTATAAAAGTACTGATAATGGAGCTACATGGTCGCCTAAGAATACAGGATTGCCAAATTCCATAAACAGCTTCTGTATAGGAGTAGACCCAACTAATACAAATATTGTATATGCAAGTATAAATTATTATTATGCAGAGAGGCATAATAATGCACTATATAAAACAGTTGATGGCGGTGATAACTGGACAGAAATTACCACACTCTCTCCTGCTGCTCAACCAGCAAATATACTTATTGCTGCAAATGGCAAAATATATGCAGCAGGAAAAGGGATATACAGGAGTACGGATAATAGTAGTACCTGGAGTATTATCAATAACGGATTGCCTCATCATGTGAATGTATATGCGATTACGGCTGACTCTCAAAATGATGGAACAGTATACCTGTTAAATCGGCATGGAATATTTAAAAGTACTGACTGCGGGAATACATGGGAGGAAAAAAATAATGGGGTTGAGATAAAATATCCTATTTATGCATACAAATTGCAATTTCATACTCTGGTAATAGACCCAAATAATTCCAATATCCTTTATGTAGGTGGTAACCAAACACTTTACAAGAGTACTGATGGGGGAAATAGCTGGGGTTCTATAACTACTGGGCTGCCGCAGTATTTTAATGTTACGGGAATTGTTGTTACCCCTAACGACTCTGACATAGTCTATATATATAATTGGATTT
>JASEHA010000166.1:0-4120 GCA_030018795.1 bacterium | reverse complement strand
GAACAAGTTGGAGTAATGTAGGCTGGACATCGTTAAATAAATTGGTGTTTGACCCGTATGATTCAAATATGCTGTATGGAGTATCTATATGGGGAAACAAAATATATCAGATCAGCAATAACGGTACAACTACATTAGAGATACCAGGAAAATGGACTCTCCGTGATATTGCATTTGGATCTGCACATGACACAATATATGCATTTGGACATTTAGGGTTTTATCAATACACACAGGGCAGGATTGTCAAAATTACAGAAAACGGCTCATGGACAATTAGTGAAAAAAATGTGGATTCATTAATTGCACATCCAAATATTCCAGAAGTTTTATATGCTGCCGGAGATGAGGGAATAATCAAAAGCATAACTGACGGCAAAACATGGGGATATGTAAATAATGGATTGCCAGTAACAAACATATCATGTGCAAGTGGGAGTGTTGGAACTGGCAGCTCTGGTTTTATAATTGACCCTGCCAATCCTGCAAGATTTTACCTTGCTTATCTACACTTTGGTATCTATCGCGGTACAGATACAAATTCTTCGCCATTACCACCGGTCGCACACAGCCATTTAAATAATGCAAAAATAGCAGACCCAACCCCGCTTATTACAGGCAGCAGCAGTCCTGGCAGCATAGTATTTATGTATGATGGCAGTACCCTTTCCGGCACTGCCACGCCAGACTCAAATGGTCTGTTTAGTCTTATATCTGGCACCCTGACAATAGGAGTTCATGCACTCAAGCTTATTGCCTCTAATAGATTTGGCACAAGCAGCCCTGCATGGCTTCATGTTACCATTATGCCCGGTGTTGCTCCAACAATCGATACCCCCTTACCCGGAGCAACCAATAAAGTAACAATTACTGTTTCTGGTGTGGCAGAGGATGGGAGTACTGTGGTACTCTATGATAGATTAACCCCTGTTGCAACAGTAACCGCAGCATCAGGGCTTTATTCCGGCACAATTACACTTAGTGATGGCACATATCAGCTTCATGTTACATCCACAAATGATAGTGGTATTATTGCCAGCTCAGAGATAGTAGAAGTTATAGTAGATACTGTTGCACCTCCACCACCATGGATACAGGAGCCGTGTCAGAGATGGGGACGGTTACCTACAACACTCTGGGGCTTGCTTCCTATTAATAACAATAAGCCTGTTATCAAGGGCATAACTATCGCTACTGGTATGGTAACAATCTATGACAATAATATGCCACTTGGAACAATTACCGTAGATGCTACAGGTGGTTTTGAGCTGAAAGTTACAACGCCAATGCCAAATGGTAAGCATGAACTTAGAGCACAGGTAACGAATAACGCTAATAACATCAGTCAGTTATCATACCCATTTGTAATAGTTATAGACACAAAGCCTGTGATTAACTATCCACGCGGTGGAAAAACAAATAATGGAACTTTTACTGTCTCAGGATGTGCCCCGCCAGATGAAACAGTTGAGATATGGATTGATGGAATAAAGGTTGCAGATGTAGTGGTAAATTCAACAGGTACATTTACATATGAGATTACGACATCATTAAATAATGGCAGTCATAGTATTAAGGCAAAGAATACAGGCGGAGACTCAAATGAGGTAAAGATAATTGTTGCCATACTGCCGTTTGATCCGATAAATGTTGTTGTAGAGCAGGGATGGCGTGGTGAACAACATATTGATGAAAATAACAAAATACGTGGCATACGAAACAGGCCCATGAATATTAGCGTTCCTGTTAAGGGTAACCCTGATGAGGTAAAGATTACCATTGAGGCTACAGGTGAGACCATTACCCTGACAGACCTTGACGGTGACGGTATCTTTACCGGAAGTGTAACACTCAAACAAACAACAGCTATTAAGATAACCATTATAGATGAGAATGGAAGTAGTATTATCAATAACCTGATGAAGGTAGAGTTGATTGACCCTGCTGGATTGGTGTATAACAAGATAACCAATGAAAGGATTGAAAATGCTACTGTAACTTGTTACTGGTGGGATGAAGGCAATAATAAATGGGCGATATGGGATGCATGGAATTTTGAAAACCAGATAAATCCACAAATAACACCATTTAGCAGTGAATTTGATTACTCGTTCCTCACGCCAAAGGGTAAGTATTATATTTATGTAAAGGCTGATGGATATTATGATTATAAAAGCCCTGACCTTGAGGTGATAGATGTGCCGGTATTCCATGATGTCTATATGGAGCCAATAGGTGTGTTAACATCTATAAAGGTATTTCCACAGTCTGCTGTGCTCGGGTTTGGCGGGACATGTTCGTTTACTGCAATCGGGTATGACCAGTATGACAGGATGATGCCTAATGTAGAATGCGACTGGCAGGTTGCTACAGGCTCTGTTTCACATCAGGTAAATTCAACAACTACGGTGTTTACGGCCACTGATACGGCATATTCTTGTATAATTACAGCAGCAACAGGCAGCATAGCATCAGGAACGGCGAGTATAACCGTAAGAGCGCCTGTTACTGTGAGGTTAAACCCTTCAACTACTTTTGCTCAAAAGGATAATGTATTTACACTAAATATAGCTGTTGAAAATGTTGTCTCACTAATTAGTGCAAAGGTGATTTTAGCATTTGACGCAGCTAAGATAAGAGTAAGTACTATAAGTGTTGGTAATTTTTTTAAGCAGGATGATGCCGTATCCTTGCAACAGCCAATGGTAAGGAATGAGTTGGGAACAATAGAGATTAATGGAGCAAGGATTGTTGATTCGGGAGATATGGGTGTAAGTGGGGACGGAATACTTTTTTCAGTCTTATTTACAGCTATTGCATCTAATCCGTGTGGTACGGTTTCTATTACAGAGGTACTTTTAAAGGATGCAAGCATGGCCTCTATTTTTCCTCAAAAAACTATCCCTGCTGTAATTAGCTCAAGGCTTCTTGGTGATTTTGGTTCAAAGGATAATAATAACAATATGGTAGATATACCTGATGGGAAACTGGATTTTTCAGACCTGATAATGTTTACCAATTACTGGAATATTCAGGATCTACAGGGTGATATTGCATCAACCCGTACTACTGGTACGGCTCCTTATTTTGTTTATCAGCCTGATAGTGCAGTGGATATTGAGGATCTGACGATATTTGCTGCTGTATGGTACTGGTATTATACTCAGGGAAAACAGGGGGTATGCAGTCTGCTCACTCCACAACCATTGCCTGTAGTTAAACTAACATCTGTAAGCACACAGGATGATGAGATTGTTGTAGAGGTAATAGCAGAGAATGTGTATGATTTGCTATCTGCACACCTTGTGCTTGAGTTTGATGCCAACAGGTTAGAGGTAATAAATGCAACCTCTCCATACAATCTCTTTCGTAAAAAGGATGATGTGCTGCATGGAATGATTGATATGAGTATTACAGGGCTTGGCAGACTGATAACCTCAGGTACAATTACTCGTATAACCTTTAAAAAACTTCTGCCTGATACCAAATGTCCAACAATTAGATTAACCACTACTGATTTGCGAATATATAAAAATAGCAGGATTGATCGTATTACACCCTTGCTCAAGTCATATATCGCTAATGACTTACGCAAAGTATGCTGCTATCCGAACCCGTTTGTGAAAGGAAGAGGGAATAACGAGATAACATTTGACAATTTGACACCAAATGCACAGGTTAAAATATATACCATAGCAGGTGAACTGGTATATGATTCAGGGATGCAAGATACCTCTGCAAAGGGCTATAAGCTGACATGGGATGTTAAAAACCAATTAGATGAAGATATTGCCTCCGGGATATATCTGTATTTGGTTACAAACCCTGAAGGCGATACTGTTACCGGGAAGATTGGGATAATCAGGTAATGCCATTGTACAGTTAGTACTCAATGTTCAAGTTTTTTTAACAGAAGTAATTCTATTGACCAAAACAAACGTGTCTAAATACCACATCGTCCGACAATGACTTGGCGAAACATATCGAATATTTGAGCATTGGAGTCACAGGGGTCAGACTAAAAACTAAAAATTAAGCTCGACAATCTGATAAATTCATACTATAATCCTGAAATCGGCAAGTGCCTACAATCCAAAATGCCTAAGGCAAGCAATAGGTT
>JASEHA010000165.1 GCA_030018795.1 bacterium | reverse complement strand
ATAAAAAATGTGTTTAGGCATACCTGTAAAGATAATGAAGATTTCAGACTCTCTGGCGGATGTTGAGACAGGCGGGGTAGTCAGGCAAGCTTCCCTTGCCTTAGTTGAGGATGTAAGGGTAGGGGATTTTGTTATCCTTCATGCTGGGTTTGCTATCCAGAAGGTTGATGAGCAGGAGGCCATGGAGACATTGAGGTTACTTAAGGGGATTGGGATATGCGGTTTGTAGATGAATTTTGTGATCCAAAGCTGGCAAAGGGGTTGATTGAGGCTATTAATGGGCTTGTAGACAGAGAGATGGTCTTGATGGAGGTCTGTGGCACGCATACGGTATCTATTTTCAAGCATGGAATACGAAACCTTCTTGCTCCATTTATCAAGCTTGTTTCTGGTCCAGGATGTCCGGTGTGCGTGACAGCTGCTCAGGATATAGATAAGGCTGTATGGTTTTCAAGGCAAAGGGATGTTATTCTTGCTACCTTTGGTGACATGATCCGTGTGCCGGGAACAACGGCTTCTCTTGAAAAACAACGGGCAAAGGGGAGAGATATTCGTGTGGTCTATTCTGTTCTTGATGCCCTGGATATTGCCAGAAGTAATCCAACAAAAAGAGTGGTGTTTCTGGGTATAGGGTTTGAGACGACAGCTCCAGGCATTGCCTTAAGCATACATCTGGCAAAAGAGCAAGGGCTTGAGAACTTTTTTGTCTATTCCTGTCATAAGCTCATCCCACCAGCTATGAAAGCCCTGCTTGAATCCGGAGAAGTAAGGATAGATGGCTTTATCTGCCCGGGACATGTCTCAACCATTATTGGTGCCAGACCGTATAAATTTATTGCTGAACAATACCATATCCCCTGTGTAATCACCGGATTTGAGCCAGTAGATATATTGCAGGCTATCTTGATGCTGGTTAAGGCAAGGGAGAAAGCAAGGGTAGAGATTCAATACAGCCGAGCAGTAAAGCCTGAGGGAAATGTTGTGGCACAACAGATATTGGCTGAGATATTTGAGCCAATTGATGCTGCCTGGCGGGGGATTGGTGTTATCCCTGATTCAGGGCTTAAGATACGGCAGAAATATAGCCGGTTTGATGCGAGCATGGCTTTTGAGATGCCACAGGATGTAAACCGTGTAGAGGCTGACTTATCAGGCTGTATCTGCGGCAAAATACTTCGAGGGATGGCGACACCGCCTGATTGCCTGCTCTTTGGGAAGGCATGTACCATAGAAGAGCCGATTGGCGCATGTATGGTCTCATCAGAGGGGACATGTGCGGCATATTATAAATATATGCTTGTTACAAATGATAAAAGAGTTGACAAGAGGGGTAGAGTATGATATTATTTAGTTGTTAAATATCAGGTGTCAGTTAACAGATGATACCTGTGGCAAATATTTATAAAAAAAGGGGTGTGATGTTTTTGCAGTTAACGGTTACAGGAAGGCATATTGAGATTACAGAGGCGATTCGTGCTTATGTAGAGAAAAAGGTAGAGAAACTGAGAAAGTATTCTGACGGTCTTTTTGATGTCCATGTGATTATGGAGGTGGAAAAGAAGGGTCAAAGCGTGGAGATAACGCTTAATGGTGCAGGTTGTAACTTGAATAGTAAGGAAACTACTGCAGATATGTATGAGTCAATAGATAAGGCTGTTGATAAGATGGAAAGCCAGATTAAAAAGCATCGGGAAAAGATTAAGGCACGAAAGACAACAGCCTGTATGCTGAAAGAGATTGATGAAGATGATCTGGCGGTGGAGTCAGAAGAAAAGATTGTTAGCCGCAGGAAAATAGATGGCAAACCTATCTCTGTGGAAGAAGCAATTATTCATCTTGAAACCACAAAGGCTGTTTTTTGTGCTTTTATCAATCAGGAAACTATCAGGGTAAATGTACTTTATGGCTGTGGTGATGGAAGGTTTAAGTTGTTAGAGTCATGAATTGAATATTACTTGAGTAGGATGAAAGGAGTTTTCTTGAAATGAAGCTATCTAATATGTTGAGTGTTGATGTAGTAGAGGCTGACCTAAAGGCTAAGGATAAGAATGGGGTTATTGAAGAGTTGGTAGATTTGTTGATTAAGGCAGGGAAGATTACACAAAGAGATAATGTTCTTGCTGCAGTTCTTGCAAGAGAAGCTATGTTGACTACAGGTATTGGGTGTGGGGTGGCTATCCCTCATGCTAAATCAGATAAGACTCATAATATTGATGAGGTATTTAATAGATCTGTGCAGGGTGTTGATACGGATAGTCTGCAGGATGATTCAGCCATTGTTGTTGCATTTGGCAGGTCTGTGCAGGGCATTGATTTTAATGCAGTTGATAATATGCCGGTTCATCTGATTTTCTTATTGATTGCTTCTGGTGAAAGCACTAGCCTCCATATAAAGGCATTAGCTCGGATATCCAGGCTGTTGAAGCATTACTATATTCGGGAATTGCTTAAAAAGGCAAAGGATGCACAATCTATCATAGACATTATTGAGACAGAAGAGGCAAAGCGAATGGAGTAGAAATAAGGAAATGCAGAAGTGAGAATGCGGAATTCTTAACTTCTGCATTTTCTTTATATGGTGTAATTATGTCAAGCTTAACTATTGAAAATATGATAAGGGATGAAACCTTGGGGATAAGGTTTGAGGTAATAGCCGGTCATGATGGATTGAATCGGGAGATAGTTGCCACAGATATTAACCGTCCCGGGCTGGCATTGGCTGGATATTTTGCCTTTTTCGGTGCCAGAAGGATTCAGGTTCTTGGGAAGGGGGAGGTATCTTATATTAATAGCCTTGATCCCTGGGCAAGGCGAGAGATATTAAAAAAGATATTTGAGTTTGATAGCCCTTGTTTTATTACTACCTGGGGGATGGAATTATCAACAGATTTGCTGGACATAGCCAATGAATATCGTGTCCCTATTCTTCACACACAATTGCCTACAGGGATGTTGACTACATTATTGTCTCTTTATCTGGAAAGGATATTTGCTCCAGAGGAGAATATCTCAGGCGGGCTGGTTGATATTTATGGGGTTGGTGTGCTGATTATGGGAGAAACCGGGGTAGGAAAGAGTGAATGTGCCCTGGATTTGATTGAACGGGGTCATCGATTGATTGCGGATGATGTGGTAAAGGTTAAACGACTTGGCAACAGTCTTGTTGGCTCATCTCCAGAGATGATAAGGTATCATATGGAGGTGCGTGGGCTTGGGGTTATCAATATTCGGGAAATGTTTGGCATATCTTCAGTATGTCATCATAAAGAGATAGAGTTAATTATCAAGCTGGAGGTATGGGGAAAGACAAAAAAGATAGAACGACTTGGGATTGAAAGCCTGACAGAAGATAAGCTGGGAATAACCCTGCCTATGGTGATTATCCCGGTTAAGCCGGGCAGAAATATTTCGGTAATCGTTGAGGTAGCAGCCATGAACCAACGGCTGAAGAAATTGGGACATCATTCGGCATTGGAATTGGATCAAAGGGTGGCAGAAGAGATACGAAGACAGGCAGTAAATGTGTGAAACGTGTTTGGCTGACAGTTGTAATTGGTAGCACAAGCATCCTGCTTGTGCTTGCTTGCAGCTTATGCTCAAGCTTGAGTTACTTGGTGAGACAGTTATAGATGAAAAAAGCAAGAAAAGATAAGCTGTTAGTAAAATTTATTATTGTATCCGGACTCTCTGGTGCAGGGAAGAGTCAGGCTCTCAAGTGTTTTGAAGACATGGGATTTTTTTGTGTGGATAACCTGCCGACAACCCTTATCCCAAAGTTTGCAGAACTCTGCGTTCAAAGTATGGGCACAATGAATAATGTTGCCCTTGGGATTGATGTGCGGGAGGCTGATTTCTTTGAGCAGTTGTTTGAAACCTTAAGGATTCTTTCTGAGAATCATATTGAATACAGGATTGTCTTCTTAGAGGCTGCTAATAATGTCTTGATTAAGCGATACAGTGAAACAAGACGGCCGCATCCACTTAATACCAAAGGAAAAACCATCTTAGATGATATTATGGCTGAACGCAAAAAGATGGAATCCTTGAAGGAACGAGCAGATTTAGTGGTCGATACCTCGTATCTAACTGTCCATGAACTGCGAAGTACACTCACAGAAAGGTTTAGCCGATTTACTAAAGAGAGAAAATTGACAATCTCTTTAATATCGTTTGGATATAAGTACGGTATTCCACCAGATGTTGACCTGCTTTTTGACCTGAGATTTCTTCCCAATCCTAATTATGTGGAAGAGCTTCATTCCCTTACCGGAGATGATAAGGGAGTCAGGGATTATATCCTGAAATTCCCTATAACCCACAAATTTTTAGAAAAGCTGTTTGGCTTGATAGAGTTTCTTATCCCTCAATATATTGCCGAGGGCAGGTCGTATCTAACCATTGGATTTGGATGCACTGGCGGAAGGCATCGCTCGGTTACCCTTTGCAATCTGTTTGCTGAGTTTATTAAACAGGGTGTATTCAAGGTTAATCTGATAATCAAGCATAGGGATAGCCAGAAGTAAGGCAGCCAGCAGTTAATTAGTTAAAGGTGGTACTATGAGCATAGATGAATTGCGAAAGGAAATAAACAGAATAGATGGAGAGATGCTGACCCTTCTGAATAATCGGGCAATGTGTGCCTGCCAGATAGGGGAGTTAAAGCAAAGGGATGGGCTTGTAACCTATCATCCGGCAAGGGAAGAGGAGATATATCGCCGGCTGATGAGTAATAATCCTGGACCCCTTTCACATGAGTCAATTTGTGCTATATATGCTGAGATAATCTCTGCCTGCAGGGGGATAGAAAGCCCGCTTAAGGTATCGTATCTTGGCCCTGAGGCAACATTTACCCATATGGCTGCCAGAGGAAAGTTTGGCTCATCTGTAGAGTTTGTGCCTGTTGCTTCTATTTCAGATGTGTTTATAGAGGTAGATAAAAAAAGAGCAGATTATGGTGTTGTCCCCATAGAAAATTCAACTGAAGGGGTGATCACCCATACCTTAGATATGTTTATTGAATCAAATCTAAAGATATGTGCAGAGATTCTTCTGGAAATCTCCCAATGCCTTCTTTCCAGATCATCCCTTGAGGAGATACAGCGGGTTTATTCTCATCCCCATGCCTTTGCTCAAGTTCGTCAGTGGCTTAAGTCTAATCTGCCTGATGTAGAATATATTGAGGTTTCAAGTACTGCTGAGGCATCAAGAAGGGCAGCTATAGAGCCAAATTCAGCAGCCGTAGGCAGTGAACTGGCTGCTCAGGTCTATTCCTTGAATATCCTGGCTAAGGGGATTGAGGATAGGGCAGATAATTATACCAGATTTTTGATTGTTGGCTATTCTTCGGTTGGTCGCTCTGGAAATGATAAGACATCAGTCATGTTCTCGGTTAAGGATAGGGTTGGTGCTCTTTATAATATGCTGTCACCATTTGCTAAGTATAATGTCAATCTAACCAAGATTGAATCCCGACCATCAAAAAATACCATATGGGAATACATCTTCTTTGTTGATATAAAGGGTCATATTGAGGATGATAATGTTAAAAAGGCAATAGATGAGTTGCAAAAGGACTGCCTTTATCTGAAGGTATTGGGGTCGTATCCAGTGGCAAATTGAACTGCAGAGCAACCGCACCACACCAGTGCACCAGTCACCAGAGCATGTCTGTGCTGCCATACAACAAACACATAGTTCACTCCTGCCAGAGGAGCTTCCTCTTCACAGACAGGGATGTCTGTGCCACCGTATCCTGCCTTTTTTGCCTTTCGTGTTTTTTCGCTTTTTGACTCCCTTTAGCAATCATCCTGAAATCGGCAAGTAAATAGGGTAGATGTAGCCTAAGATTCTATCTT
>JASEHA010000164.1 GCA_030018795.1 bacterium | reverse complement strand
TATAATCTTTTTTGCCTTTTCTGCTACTTGCATTTTTCTTGTCCTCCAGTCCTATCTCGGTAGAGAATTCACGCAAAGGTTGCAGAGAGAACAAAAGAATCCGCAGAGGACTCAAGAGAAAAGCAAAGAAAAATCTTAACCTTTGCGAATTCTCTCGTCCTCTCTGCGGATTCTGCGTGAAAGAATCTCTCCTAATCGTTGACACATTATTACGCCTTTGTGTCTTCGTGGTAAATTTACTTCAAAAGTGGCTGTATCGTCACCAAGAGTGGAGCAATCACCAATGAAACGATAGACATCAGCTTGATAAGGATATTCATTGCCGGTCCTGATGTATCCTTAAATGGATCGCCAATCGTATCACCAACAACAGCAGCCTTGTGAGCATCTGAACCCTTGCCACCAAGGTTACCGTGTTCAATATACTTCTTTGCATTATCCCATGCCCCGCCGCTATTAGCCATCATTAAAGCTAATAATACACCAGAGACCGTAGCACAGGCAAGCATGCCGCCCAATGCCTCTGCACCAAGGATAAACCCAACAAGCACTGGAGCAATAACCGCTGTTAATCCAGGAATAATCATCTCTTTTATGGCTGAATTTGTAGCAATCTTAACACACCTGCCTGTATCAGGTTTTGCCTTCCCTTCCATCAAACCCTTAATCTCCCTGAACTGCCGTCGAATCTCTTCAACCATACCTGCTGCTGCTTTACCAACCGCAGTCATGGTCATAGCAGCAATCAAATAGGGTATAACCCCGCCAATAAACAGCCCAATCACTACCTTGACACTAAGAATATTAATTATTTGAAGATTCACTATCTGGCTATAGGCAGTAAATAATGCCAGGGCAGTAATGGCTGCAGAACCAATCGCAAACCCTTTACCCATAGCCGCAGTGGTATTCCCAAGTGAATCAAGCCCATCAGTAATCTTTCTCACATCAGGTCCAAGTCCTGACATCTCTGAGATACCGCCAGCATTATCTGCAATCGGGCCATAAGCATCCACAGACATAATAATTCCCACCGTAGCCAGCATTCCCACAGCAGTCATAGCAATCCCATAAAGACCTGCAGACTGAAAGGCAATAAACACAGCCACACAAATTGCCAGAACAGGCAGGGCAACACTCTCCATACCAACCGCAAAACCAGTAATAATATTTGTTGCTGCACCAGTCTTGCAGGAATTAGCAATAGTTTTAACAGGTTTTCCACTGGTATAATACTCAGTAATCAAGCCAATTGCTACACCAGCCAGACAACCACTAGCTATAGCATAATATACACCAAGTGAAATTCCCATTGACTTAATCATGAAAAAAACAGCAATCAGCAAGATACCCATGCTTACAAAGGATGCATACCTTAAGATAGACGCAGGATCAAGCATCTTGAATATCTTCATAGAGGCTATACCAATAACAGAGGCTAACAGCCCAACCATACAGACAAGGATTGGTATCGCCATAAGCTGCAATTGTGTCCCCTGTAATTGAGCCAGCATTTCCTGTCCTGCCATACCAGTCATGGTTGCAGCAATAATAATAGATGCAACCATAGCACCTACATAAGATTCAAATAAATCAGCACCCATACCAGCCACATCACCAACATTATCACCCACATTATCTGCAATCACCCCGGGATTTCTCGGGTCATCCTCAGGGATACCTGCCTCAATCTTACCAACCAAATCTGAACCAACATCAGCCGACTTGGTATATATCCCGCCGCCAACCCTGGCAAATAAAGCAATCGAGCTGGCACCCATAGCAAACCCATTAATTATAGCTGCTGTCTCAGGCTTGCCAAACAACATAAAAAAGACACCAACTCCTAAAATTCCAATACTTGCTACAGATAACCCCATTACTGCGCCGCCTGAAAAGGCAACCTGAAGGGCAGAAGACTGTCCCTTTGCAGCTGCTGCCTGAGTTGTTCTCACATTGGCTATAGTAGCTGCATTCATGCCAAAAAAACCTGCCAGCATGGAACAACACCCGCCGCTTACAAAGGCAATACCTGTTTGAAGATTGATAAATTTAGCCAGCAGCCCAAAGACAACTACCATGAAACAAGCAATCACCAGATACTCTGTTCTCAAAAAGACCATTGCCCCAAGATGAATTTGCTCAGCAATCTCTTTCATCCGTTCATTCCCTGCATCCAGCTTCTTGATCCCCAAGAAGATGAACAGGGCAATCAATAATCCACCTGCCCCAAAAACCCATGCAAAATTTACAAGATTTTCCATACCGATCACTTGCTACCTCCTGTTACTTTTTACTTTTACGCTCTGTTATTTTTTCCGCATTCTCATTACCGCATTTTCTGTTACGTTACGCAATCTCCTTATGCAGCATCATGGTAGGCTTTGCATTACCAAGGACAACCTCTTTAGTAATAACAACCTCCTTTATATTGGTTCTGGACGGGATCTCATACATAATATCCAGCATTGTATCCTCAATCACAGCCCGCAATCCCCTGGCTCCTGTCTCTCGTTTAAAAGCTATCTCTGCAATTGCCTCAATAGCATCATCCGTAAACCTTAATCTTACACCCTCCATCTCAAAGAATCTCTGGTACTGTTTTACCAGAGCATTCCTTGGTTCAATCAATATCCGGATAAGGTCATCCTTTCTCAAGGCATCAAGTGCTGATGTAACCGGAAGTCGGCCAATAAACTCAGGGATCAAGCCATATTTCAACAGATCGTCAGGGATAACCTGGGATAATATCTCCCCACTGTTTTTTTCCTGTTTGGTTTTAATCATCCCTCCAAACCCAAGGGTTTTCTTGCCAATCCGCTGCTCGATAACATCCTCCAATCCAACAAAAGCACCGCCGCAAATGAAAAGGATATTTGAGGTATCCAATTGAATATACTCCTGATGTGGATGCTTTCTTCCACCCTGGGGCGGGACATTAGCTACAGTTCCTTCTAATATCCTTAACAATGCCTGCTGCACCCCTTCACCAGAAACATCCCTGGTAATAGAGGCACTATCCCCTTTTCTGGAAAGCTTATCTATCTCATCGATAAAGATAATCCCCATCTCTGCCCGTTTCACATCAAAATCAGCCACCTGAATAAGCCTGAGCAAGATATTTTCCACATCCTCACCCACATACCCTGCCTCAGTTAAGGCAGTGGCATCTACTATTGCTAAGGGCACATCCAATATTCTGGCCATGGTTTGAGCTAATAAGGTTTTCCCAGAACCGGTTGGCCCTATCAAAAGGATATTACTTTTGTCTAATTCAATATCATTCCTGCGAGCAGAGGAATAATTTACTCGTTTATAATGATTATAAACTGCTACAGAAAGCACCTTTTTTGATGTTTCCTGTCCAATAATATACTCATCCAGAACAGTTTTTATCTCTTTGGGGCTTGGCAGATAGCCTGGATTAAATTTCCTTACAGATGTCCACTCATCTCCAATGATCTCATTACACAGCCCAACACACTCATCACAGATAAAAACACCTGGCCCTGAAACCAATTTCCTCACATCAGCCTGACTCTTGCCACAAAAAGAACATCCTACCCTTTCACCCTTGTCCCCAAAACGGAGCATAAAACCTTCCTCCTTGTTTAGTAAGGGAACGGTCGCGGCCGTTCCCTGCTATTATTCCAGGGCGGGAAAACCCCGCCCAACCAATCAGGGCGGGGAGACCCCGCCCCTACAATGATTATTTTTTCCTTCCCTTTGGTTCAATCCTTGGTTCAATCTTCTTCTGTTCAACATCCGGTTCAGCCGCTGTCCGTGATTGAAGAACCTCATCTATTATTCCATAATCCTTTGCCTCAGCTGCAGACATATAGTAATCTCTGTCTGTCCCCTGCTGAACAGCGTCTATTGTTTGACCAGTATGTTTCGAAAGGATACTATTCAATAAATCCCTCATCCTCATGATTTCCTGTGCTTGAATATGAATATCAACAGCCTGTCCCTGAACACCACCAAGTGGTTGATGGATCATGATGCGGGCATGAGGCAGGGCAAATCTCTTGCCCTTTGTCCCTGCAGCAAGCAGCAAAGCACCCATGCTGGCTGCCTGACCAACGCAAATAGTGGCAACATTTGCCTGGACATATTGTATCGTATCATAAATAGCAAGTCCAGCAGTTACTACCCCACCGGGGCTATTGATATAAAGATTGATGTCCTTTTCTGGATCATCAGCCTCTAAAAACAACATCTGAGCAATAATAACATTAGCCACATCATCATCAATCGGGGTACCGATAAATATGATCCTTTCTTTCAATAGTCGGGAATAAATATCATACCCTCGCTCTCCACGAGCACTCTGTTCAACAACCATAGGAATTAACGCCATCTTCTCCTCCAATGTAATATGTTTACCATAAAGACGCAAAATCTTGCATCTCTACGCTACCTCTTCCTCAACCAATTGACTTACCATCTCCACTTTTATATCGGCATTATCTATGAGAAAATTTAATATTTTTTCTATCAACATCTCGTGCGTTTTCAGATCCTTTTTTTCCTCATCATTCAAATATTCTCTTATTTTCCCCGCATCTCCTCTAAAATTGGTAAATATCCATTTTTTATACTCCTCATCACTTACCGTAATATTTTCCCTTAAGGCGATATGCTCCAGGATCAACAATGATTTAAGCTTTGTCTCAGCCTTTGGTTGAAACCTCTGGTGTAATGACTCCTCATTTAATACATCCTCTGGCGGACATATATTCTGTGCCTTAAGATAATAAATAAATTCTTCACAAAGAATTGCTGTTTCCTTTTTGACCAATGTCTTTGGAAGAGAGAAAACACATCTTGAAAGCAAATCCATTATAATTTTACCCTTTAATACCTCTTGAGCCCTTTCCTCATTTATGGCTTCAAGCCCCTTTCTTATTGCCTCCTTTACCTCATCAATGGTTTCATACTCGCCCATATCCTTAGCAAACTCATCATCAATTGCAGGCAATTGTTTTTGCTTCAACTCTCTCATCTTAACGGTAAATGTTGCATCCTTCCCGGCTATATCAGGATTAATAAAATTCTCAGGGATAGCCAGCGTAAATGTCTTATTTTCACCCACCCGCAACCCAATCAAATTTTCCTCAAACTCAGGCAAGGCAGTATCCCTGCCTATTTCTACCAAAGAATTTTCCTTGCTTTGTTTAACGTCATCAACCTGATATTCAAAATCTACAATAGCCACGTCACCCTTCATTGCTGGTCTATTATCCTCTACATCCATCAGGGTAGCATGTTCTTCCTGCAGTTGTTGAAGCTGTGCTTCAACATCCTCATCCTTAACCTCTACTACTTGTTTTATCAAAGGTATATTACGATAATCCTCAAACTCTATCCTTGGTTTTACCTCTATCAAGGCAGTAAAGGAAAGCTCTTCCCTATCTTTATACTGTATATTATCCACAACAGGAAGGGCTACTGGTTGAATATCATGTTGTTTTATCCCTTCTGCACATGCCTCACTAATGAGTTTTTGGACAATCTCCTGCTGTATCTTCTGGTTAAACCTGGATGCAACCATGTGTTTGGGAGCCTTACCTGCTCTAAATCCAGGCAATTCTACCCTTGCAAGAACAGCATTCAGTTCCTTTTCATATCTTGCGGCTATCTTCCCCTCAGAGATAACTACCTTAAATTCAACCTGACAATTATCCTTGTGTTCACATTCTAACTGCACATCTTCCTCCTTATCATATCTTCACTTATTTCCAAATATTAAGATTATTAATTTATCATATATTTTGAGATTTGTCAAGAAAAATCTGAAGGGGGCTCTGAATATTCGATAAAGCCAACTGTCTCATAATGCCTCATGTAAAAAGAGCAT
>JASEHA010000163.1 GCA_030018795.1 bacterium | reverse complement strand
AAGACCCATAAGCTGTTGTAATTTCACATAAACAAAGGTTGCAAAAGAACTGCTTTTGTGGTGCTATCCCACATTTGCAAGCGTGGGATTTAGATGCGTTTGCCCTGCGGTCTTGGTGCTGCCCCGTTAATCTTATATGTTGCCACAACATCACCTGCTGTATCAGCTATATCAGCGATACCAGCATCACCACCGACGACAATATTTTCCCCTGCTGTTGTTCCGCTTGTCCCTGTTGCGGCAAGCGTTAGTGTTGGTGTGCCAAACAGCAAGGCTGCACCAATCATCCAGAATAACAATCTTCGCATCTTAAGTCCTCCTTGAATTTTAAGTTGCATATTGATATTCAATATGCTGTGATTTTGCGATACAACTATTTTAATCACCACCCCCTTCAATAACGTCTTGTAAATTACATGGATACACCTTTACCTCCATCAATTGTACAAATCTCCAGTCCTCATGCTTATGGAAGAAATCACTGCCACAGGGCACAAAGACCTGAACAAATCGTGCTTTTGCACCACCCCCTTGTGTTATTATCATTTTCATAGGATCACCGGTATCTGAAAGCTCATCTGCCCCATTACAGGCATTAATCCCTGAGTCGAGCACTGTCCAGTTTTCATTATCATTACTCAGCCTGATACTATAGTCCTTGCTATAAGCCAGCTTGCGCCAATATACCTTTATCCTGTCAATAGGCTGGATAATTCCCAGATCAATAACAACAAACTGATCTTGCAAGGTAACATCTCCGGATGTCGCCATGCCTGTAAAATAACTGGTATCACCATCGGTTATCCGTTCAAGAAACCCTTTATCACGAGAGATATACTTATCATCAGGGCATTCTCTAAATGTGCCAGTAGTCGGCATATAAAGCCCGATATTATCCTCCATGGTTGTAAATTCATGGTCAGACGAGATTATCTCATGGCCATCATTGTCATAGGCTGTCAGTTGGAAGTGATAGGACTTATCCGGCTTAAGCCCATCAAGTGCTATCTGATGAAAGCTCTTTAATTCTCCACGAACCATCAGGTTATTATTATATATCGTCGTAGTGCCATATTCCACCCATAACTTGGTGGGAACATTTGTTCGGGCAACAATTATTGCTGATGTTTTGGTCAAGCTGCCCACACATAGCTCCTCAAACAGCGGCAAGGGTATGCCAGTAGTGGTAAATGCTGCCCATTCAGAGGCTGCTGTATGTCCCTGTGTATCTTTAACCCTGACCTGATACTGATACATTGTGCCAGAAAGCAGTTTCCTTAAACCAACGGTATGCGTTGTTGACATACCAATACTTATGGCAAGATTATTCTGAAATTCCCGCACAGGATGATACAATACCTGTCCGGTTGTCTCAACATTTGTTTCCCACTGAACTTGAGCATAATGCTTAGCTATCTCATTGGCAACGACTGCTACCTTAATCCCTTCTGCCCATGATAATCCAGGCATCAGGCAAACAATCAGTAATATCCATATTCTATTCTTCAATCGCTTCATTCGTCTCCTTTACCTGATCCTCACCCTGAAATACACCCGTCCACCTTCTTTAGAGGGAATAGTCTCTGCATCAAATATTGCAATTCCCCCATCCCATGCTGCCTCATCACTATCTTGGCCATCACTTTTACCAACCGCTGTTTCATATGTCGAACCAGCTGTCCCCATGCGCAGGCTGCCTGTGGCATATTCTGCATGTGTCAGGTCAGGTTTATCTGTGATGATAAGGCTTTGAATCGCCGCCATCTTCCATTGTAGCTATATTCCCTGTTATTGTGCAGCCTGTAATAGTTGGAGAGGAGTTATTTTCACAATGGATTCCGCCGCCATAAAGAGCTGTATTTGTTGCTATTATGCAATTAGTGATGGTTGGAGAGGAATTATCCTGGCAATAGATTCCGCCACCACAATCATTAGCTGTATTCTCTGTTATTGTACAATTAGTGATAATTGGAGAGGAACTTTTCGTACCATAGATTCCGCCACCATACCAGGCAGCTGTATTCCCTGTTATTATACAGTCTGTAATGGTTGGAGAGGAATTATAGCAGTAGATTCCGCCACCATTAGTAGTAGTACTCCCATTTCTTAGGGTAAACCCTTCAACAATATCACTACTATTCTGACCTGTGTTCTCAAAACAAAATCCCCTTCCCATGCCTTCACAATCAATGATCGTGCTCACTGAGCCATTTTCTGACCTCACTGTAATATGCTTGCCTGTCCAGAAAAGATCTTTATTCTCTATCCCTGTATATGTCCCAGCAGCAACAGACACTGTCCCGCCATCCGGACATGCATTTATCCCAGCCTGAATGGTCATAAATACCGTACTGGTTCCAGACACAGACACTGTCCCGCCAAAGGCAAGATTTCCCCATCCCAGCATTAAAATTCCAACAAATCCCAATAGTCTCTTCATTACGGCTCCATTGCTTAATTTTGATTTGCTCATGCTAATGATTGGTAAAGGCAGCAAGGATTGGGGCAGCACTTTCCACATTAAGAATGCCGCATTCTTTGGTCTTTAATATGCTTTAGTCGGTCATAATCTGTGATTCTTTAACGAAGTGCAAGAAAAGTAGGGTAGTGTCGGTAATCAGGTAATCGGTAGGACTGATTTACCGATAACCGATAACCTAATTCTTACTCCACTTGTTGTCCAATCACAAATTATGCCCTTATTGAGCATATCATCATCTTTCATACGTCAAGAGTTCGAATCCTACTGTATTATTGTGGCAAAACGCACTAATTTGCTCAGGTCGAAAATTTTTCTAAAGTTTTGAGCATTTTTTGCCGATAAAGATATTGAAGTTGATAAGATGTAGTTTTCCCCTCCCAGTTTCTATATCTGTTAACTTCGGGGGTGTCAATTAAGTTTAGGCTTGATTGACACCTTTTTTTATTTTAGGCTGAAGGAAATTTTAATGATTCGTGCCAGTTTAGCGTGTCCGCAGAGAACACGGACAAAACACGGACAAAACACGGACACGGTAAACGCTTCTTACTTATCCCTTCTTATCCAGCTCAAAAGACTTATGCAGAACGCGGACAGCCTCTTTCATAGCAGATATTCTAATAATGCAGGATATCTTTATCTCAGAGGTGGAGATCATCTCAATATTGATGTCATGCTCAGCCAGAGCCTTGAACATCAGGGATGCCACACCGCTATGGCTTTTCATCCCTACCCCGACGATAGAAACCTTGGCAATATCCTGATCATAAACAACCGAGCCTGCTCCCATCTTTTCGACAGATTCTTTTGTTACGGCAATTGTTTTTTGCAAATCTGTTTTGTCCACAGTAAATGAGATATCGTTTGTTTTACCCCTTGTTTCACTCTGGACAATCATATCCACATTGATATTTGCATCTGCCAGGGCACTAAAGAGCCTGCCAGCCATACCCGGCTTATCCGGAATATCCATTACTGTTATCTTTGCCTCTTTGGCATTAGCAGTTATACCGCTTACCAATAATTCTTCCATACCTGCTCCCTCCTCTGTAACAATAGTTCCATGTGCATCAACAAAGCTGGACAAGACATGTATCTTTACCCCAAACTTTTTTGCCAGCTCTACGGAACGGGAATGCAACACCTTTGCTCCAAGGCTTGCCATCTCCAGCATCTCCTCATAAGAGATAATATCTAACTTTCTTGCCTCTGGCACAATCCTGGGGTCAGATGTATACACCCCATCCACATCAGTAAATATCTCACATACATCTGCCTGCAGGGCACCAGCAATTGCTACTGCAGTTGTATCAGAACCTCCCCGTCCAAGTGTAGTAATATCCTCCTCTTCGGTTATCCCCTGAAATCCGGCAATGATTACCACCTTTTCCCTGTTCAATTCTTTTATTATTCTATCGGTATTGATCTTGCAAATCTTTGCCTTGGTATGGGATTTATCTGTTAATATCTCTATCTGCGGAGCATTCAAAGAGATTGTCGGACATCCCATATCAATGAGTGCCATGCTTAAAAGGGCAGACGATACCTGCTCGCCAGTAGAAACAAGCATATCCATCTCTCGTTCATCAGGTGTCCTGCATATTTCGTGACCAAGGGTAATCAGCCTGTCTGTTTCACCGCTCATAGCCGAAACAATCACTACTATCTCTGTATCTTTTTCCTTTGCCTTGATTATCTGACGGGCTACATTTTTGATCCTCTCTACTGACCCGACAGATGTTCCGCCATACTTTTTTACAACTATACCCATTATTATCACCTCGTTTCGTAGAGACGCAGAATTTTGCGTCTCTACGATTGACCAATAAAATACTCTAATATCTCCCAACCCTTTTCAAGCCTTAATTGGCTCTTTTGGGCTGAATCCTCATCATAGGACAGGATAGCATCTGGTTTAATCCCAGCCCCCCACATAGCAAACGGTACTGGTCCAGAGGCATGTGTCCTGGTAGAAAGCGGGGTTTCATGATCCGGGAGCAGGAGTATCCGTGTATTATCAGGAATATCTTGCAGGATTGTTCCCAGCACCTTTGTATCTATATCCTCAATAGCTTTAATCTTGGCTGCCATATCCCCATTATGAGATGCCTCGTCTGGAGCCTCAACATGAATAAATACAAAATCATCATTTTTCAAGACATCTAAGGCATACTCTGCCTTGCCAGTATAGTTTGTATCATAGTATCCGGTAATCCCTGGCACATCAATTGATCTTAAGCCGGCACACTTGCCAATCCCGCGAATCAGATCCACAGCAGATATTACCCCACCGCTTAAGTTAAACCTCTGCTGAATAGTCGGCATCTTGATGGGCTTTCCATATCCCCACAGCCAGATCATATTAGCAGGCTTTTTTCCTTGCTGCATCCTCTGGCGATTAATCTCGTGAGCCTCTAATATTGGACAGGAGGCAAACATTAATTCCCTTAATGCCTCAGCACCAGAGCCTTGAGGAAGAAAGGGTTCAATATCCTTATCGCTAATATCATGTGGCGGTGTGCATGCTGGCAGAATGTCATCCTTTAATACCATAAGGTGTCTATAGCTTACCCCTGGATGGAATTTTACCCTTTCATTGCCAACACCAGCATCAACAGCCTCAATCAAGCCTCGTGCCTCAGGGGTAGAGATATGACCGCCACTATAATCTATCATAATACCATTTTCAATAGTAACCAAGTTACATCTAAAGGCAGTCTCATCAGGCTCAAGGCTTATCCCCATGCTTGCTGCCTCAAGTGGTGCCCTGCCAGGATAGTATTTTTGTGGGTCATAGCCCATAACTGCCAGATTAGCCACATCACTCCCGGGTAACATCCCATCTGGTACGGTTTTTGCTGTGCCGACTATGCCCTCTCTTGCCAGTTTGTCCATATTGGGAGTATTTGCTGCCTGAAGCGGTGTTTTTCCTCCAAGCTCATCAATGGGATAATCTGCCATCCCATCGCCAACGATAAGAATGTACTTCAATTCATAACCTCCAATGGAATAACAATGCGGAAGTAAGAAGTAAGGAGTAAGGATTTCATATCCATTTTTCGCACATTCTGCATTCCGCATTCCTGCTTCCGCATTTGAATTTCTATGCCATTATTTCTGCCTCTTCCACCAGCATAACCGGTATCCCATCACGAACAGGGTATTTTTTCTTGCAATTGTGACAGAGGAGCCTTTGGGCTGGCTCGTCATACACGAGATCACCCTTGCACTCCGGGCAGGCTAAGATATCCAATAGTTCCTTGCTTAACATGTGTAAACCTCCTCTTGTCAGACTTCAGATGTATATAACTCGATGTTCAAGTTTTTCGGCATGGTTCAATTTCATAGCGTGCAGGGTAACAAATACTTGTTGGTTTCTGTCA
>JASEHA010000162.1 GCA_030018795.1 bacterium | reverse complement strand
TCCTACAGGAAGATTGCATTTTAGGCTGATACCTGAACGATTACAAAAACTTGAATATCGAGTTAAAAGCTCTTTTCCACCTCTTCGATGATCTTCTCAATTGGGATACCATCATGATCACCAAAGTAGGCATAGCCGTTTTCTGAAGCTGCTGACTTCTTCTCTTCCTTTGCCTTTTTGGCTGATTCTGCCTCAGCTTTTGATTCCTTTAGGGTTTCTATATCAATTACCTCAGCAATGCCAATCTTTTTTTCCTCTACAGGAGCGGGTTGATCAGTAACTTTGGTATTTACGGGCAGGGAAATAATCTCCTCGTGAGAAATCAATTCCCATGGAATTTCTGTCTCTTTTCTTGTTTCAGGTTTTTTTATTGGTTGTTCAACAGATAACAGTGGTGGTGCAGGTGATTCATTAAATACATCCATGCCAAATGATGACGAAACATCCACTGTTCCTACCATACCGCTGCTTTTAGAATAGGTAAACAAACCTCTAATGCCTCCCATATCGATATATCCATGTATACCTTTTCCTTTTGTATAGGTAAATTCACCCTTAGCATCACCCATTTCTGCAACACCAACGATGCCTTTTTCCTTTGTATAGGTGAAATCACTCTTTATTTCATCCATTTCAATTACACCCATAATACCCTTATCCCTTGAATAGGTAAATTCACCCTTTACCCCATCAAGGTCTATTATGCCAACAATCCCCTTATCCTTCAAATAAATAAACTCACCCATAGCTTCTCCAAGAGCAACCGTTCCTTCAATGCCTTTTTGAAAATTAAACTTAAAATTCCCTTTAGCATCCCCAAGGTCTATTGTCCCAAATATCCCCCTATCCTTCCAATAGGTAAAGCTTCCCTCTATGCCTTCAAGATTTAATATTCCTACAATGCCCTTGGCCAGAGTATAGGAGAATGGAGCAGTTATGTTTCTTAAGGCTATATTCCCGGTGATTCCTTTATGCTTGGAATAAACAAATTCACCAATTGCATCCCCCATTTTAATTGTCCCAAATATTCCTCTTGCTTTGGTGTAAGTAAATTCACCAGCAGCATCCCCCATTTTTATCATACCAACAATACCTTTTTCCTTTGCATAAGCAAACTCTGCCGGCACCTTGCCCAGCATTATTGTTCCAAAGATACCCTTTTCTTTTGAATAGGTAAACTCACCATCAGCATCTCCCAGCTTCACTGTACCAACAATGCCCTTATCTCGTGTATAAATAAACTCACCCTGAGCCTCTCCAAGCTCTACTATTCCAACAATACCCTTATCCTTGGAAAAGATAAAACTGCTCTTAACATCACCCATATCAACACTTCCAGAAATACCGTGATTACCCATTTTCATACCTCCATAATTAAACAATTAATGATTTGCAATTGTAACAATCTTACAGACTATTCAGATACCCTTGCAAGATTATGGATGCAGCGACCTTATCCACCATCTGCTTCCTCTTGTTTCTGGACAACCCTGCCTCAAGCATGGCGTTTTCTGCAGCCCTTGAGGAAAGCCTTTCATCCCATGACACGAATTCAACAGCATTCTTCTCATGAGAGGATACTACGGCTTGTTTAAGCCTGTCAATGAAATCAAGCACCTTTTCTGCCTGTTGGCCAATACTGCCGTTCATATTCTTAGGCAAACCAAACACTATCCTCAAGACCCCAGAATCAGCAGCAATTTCCTTCAACTCTTCCATGACAGCCTCATCCCCTGCTCTTGTTATAACCTTAAGAGGCTGGGCAAACATGCCCAAGGGATCGCTGACAGCTATGCCAATATATTTATCACCAATATCCAACCCCATGATCCTCATCTGAAAACACAAAGGCACAAGGGGAGATTACATATTGTTATTGGTTGCTTCATTTTCTACCTCAACTCGAATCAAACATAGAACGCACCAAAAGGTGCTCACTGCATTACATATTAATAGAGACGCAAAATGTAACCGTTCAGCCAGTTGTAAACTTTTCGTTGTAAATAAATGTAAACTGTAAAATGGTATTGAATATCGAATGTAGAATATTGAATGTAGAATTATGAAGTTTTGGTATTCTTCTGTTTAGTCGTTTTCATGCTTGTTGCAAAAATCGAAAATCAAACATTCTACTTTCCTTCGACATTCTTTCTCCCTTCTACATTCTATATTCAATATTCTACATTCAACATTTTATAATCTTATAATTTTTGTGCTATCCTTAGCCAAAATCAGTAACTGCTACATGAACGGTTACCGCAAAAATATTGCGTCTCTACTGCCTACTTCTTCATCTCTCGATAGAGTCCTTTTAGTGACCCAATATCCTGTCTTCTGGGTTCCACTTCCTTTTCAAGAAAGGATTCGATATTCTTTCTTAGCCAACAAACCTCTCTGGTCAGCCTTTCTATCTCAAGGACAACATCGCTTACTCCCTTTTCCTCAGCAAACAAAAGGGCTGCAGTAACAGTCAGATCAATATGATACGATTTTTCATGAGCATCGCCAACAATATCCGTATAAGAGGTTTTTACATCAAACTCCTTTGGATTATTTTTGTTGGTCATATATTCAACTGCAGCGGCAAAGAAAAATCTTATCTGTTCTCCTGGGGCAAGGTGTGCCAACCCCTTAAATATAGGGAGATCAGAGAGCATTATCCTCGGCTCTTTTCGATAGACAATATCAGGTTGAAAATTGCATTTAATATTAAATGCAGGACCTCCGCCAATATTAGCTACCTTTACCTCAAGTATCTGAGGAGACTGTTCTTTAGGCTTAATGTCAACAACCACATAGGGTTTAGACTCTTCCTTTCTTATCTCCTTTATTTCATTTACCAGTGCCCTTGTAGATTCTGTAGACCTCTTTATCCGATAAGCCACATATGCCATCATGATCAGATAAATTGCCCCTGTAAATGTTAAAAATACCGTACCCCATTCCTCCATTGGACATCCTCCTTAAATTTGTGAAGATATCCCCCCAGTTTTTATAAGCACTCAGTCGTCAGTTATCAGCTCTCAACTTCTTCTCCATCTAACTGCTAAAAACTAACTGCTAAAAGTTTCTTCCCCTCATTCATAGCCTCTTCAATCATTTCAGGCTTTGTCCCGCCTGCCTGAGCAATATCTGCCTTACCGCCGCCACTGCCGCCGGTAATGGCGGCTATTTGTTTAATCAACCTGCCAGCATGCAGCCAATCAGTTAAATCCTGACTAACCTTAACTACCCAGAAGACCTTGCCATCGATAACAGAGGATAAAATAATCACCCCTGAGTTCAGTTTATCCATTAACAAATCTGCAGTCTCCCGAAGCAATCCTGCCTCTATCCCATCAAGCACAGAGGTTACAACTCGTATCTTGCCAACCTCATCAGCAGCACCTATCAGTTTATCAATCTTATTCCTGATCAATTCACTATTAAGCCTTGCTATCTCCTTTTCCTGCTCTTTATTTGATTTTATAAGCCTTTCTACCCTTGGGACAATCTCATCCAATTGGGCTTTCAGCAACTGGGAAAGCTCCAGATTAATCGATTGCTGCCTACATACATACATGTATGCCCCTTGCCCTGAAAGTGCCTCAATCCTTCTTACTCCGGATGCTATCCCCATCTCTGTTTTTATCTTAAATAATCCTATCTCACCGGTTGATGAGGCATGTGTTCCGCCACATAATTCCAGACTATAATCAGAAATCTTAACAACCCGCACCACTTGCCCATACTTTTCTCCAAACAAGGCCATGGCACCCATCTCTTCAGCCTTTGAGAGTTCTGTTTCAAAGGTTTCAACAAGCAGGTTTTCTCGTATCTTACTGTTTATTAACTCTTCTATCGACTGGCACTCTTTCTCGGTTAAGGGTGAGGGATGACTAAAATCAAATCGTAGATAATCAGAATGAACAAATGAGCCTGCTTGCTTTACATGCCTACCAAGCACCTGCTGCAAGGCAGCTTGAAGCAAATGGGTTGCGGTATGATTTCTGGCAATTGACAGACGATGTAAGGTATTCAGCTGTGTCTTTACCTCATCACCCTTTTTCAGCACACCCTCTTTAATCCTTGCCTGATGAACGATTGTCTTTCCAAGAACAGACCTTTGGGTATCCAATACCTCTGCCTCACCATTTGTCCCAACAAGCATTCCCTTATCCCCGGATTGTCCGCCAGACTCAGCATAGAATGGGGTTATATCGATAATTATCTGGACATCTTCACCCTCTTCTGCCTGTTCAACGACTTTCTCATCCCTGATAATATCTAATATCCTTGCCTCTGTAGAGGACGAAAAGGACGAAAAGGACGAAAAATATCCCACAAATTGCGTTTCTCGTTCAATAATAAATCCAGCAGGTATCCCCTTTTCCTCTAATCCAAGCCCTGCCTCTCTTGCCTTTTTTCGCTGGATAGACATCTCTTTATCAAAGCCTTGTGTATCAACTCCAAGCCCTGCCTCTTTGATTATTTCTTCAGCAAGCATTATTGGGAAACCATATGTATCGTAAAGCTTGAAAAGATCCTTTCCGCAGATGACATTCTCATCCCTTCCCTTGTATTCCTCAATCAATCCTTCCAGGATGTTCAGTCCCCGTCCTAATGTAGCCACAAATTTTTCTTCTTCTTGTTTGACGATTGAGGCAATGTGGTCAGCATAGGGTAAGACCTCTTGAATGCCTGTAGTTTTAATAACTGCTGGTACAACCTGAGACAGGAATGTCCCCTGAAGATTAAGCTGCCTCCCTTGACGGATAGCCCTTCTGATGAGTGAACGAAGGACATAACCACGATTCTCGTTAGATGGGAGCACATTATCAAATATCAAAAAGGTGATGGCTCGCAGATGGTCTGCGATTATTCGCAAAGGAATATTTTTTGTCTCCTTTTCCCCCTTAATAAAGGGGGTTAGGGGGTTGTTATTCATGTAGGGTATCCCAGATATTTCTGAGATGGCTTCAATGATAGGAAAAAGCAGATCGCTCTCAAAGTTTGAGTGCTTGCCCTGAAGAACAGCGGCAAGCCGTTCCAGTCCCATGCCTGTATCAATATTCTTTTTGGGCAATGGATGGAGTGTTTTTTTCTCATCCCGGTCAAATTGAGTAAAGACAAGATTCCATAACTCAAGGAATCTATCACAATCACAACCAGGTGCACAGTTTTCTTTCAAACAGCCAATCCCTGGTCCCTGATCAATAAGTATCTCTGAGCATGGGCCGCAGGGACCTGTTTCGCCCATTGTCCAGAAGTTGCTGTCTTCTCCCAGCTTAATAATCCTTTCCTCTGGCAGTCCAATCTCTTTATTCCAGATATTGAATGCCTCTTCATCATCAAGGTATATAGAGGCATACAGCCTTTCTGCGGGCAATTTTACCACAGAGGTTAAGAATTCCCATGCCCAGACAATTGCTTCTTGCTTGAAATAATCACCAAACGAGAAGTTGCCCAGCATCTCAAAAAATGTGTGATGTCGTGCAGTTTTGCCAACATTTTCAATATCATTTGTTCGTAAACATCTTTGGGATGAAGCTGCTCTGGTAAACGGTAATGGGGAAATTTGTCCTAAAAAGAAGGGCTTGAATGGCACCATGCCGGCAATAGTAAAAAGCACGGTTACATCCTCTGGAACCAGAGAAACGCTTGATTTTATCGTGTGATCCTTTTTTCTGAAAAATTCAAGATATGCCTGTCTTATTTCAAAACCTTTCATCTGAAACCAGTACTTCCCTTAAATTTGGGGTGAGCGACGGGGCTTGAACCCGCGACAACCGGAGCCACAGTCCGGTGCTCTGCCAACTGAGCTACGCTCACCATGAATATAAAAAAAGCAAGATGCCATGGGGCATATTTCCCCCTTGTCCTTGCTCCCCTCTTCTTGCG
>JASEHA010000161.1 GCA_030018795.1 bacterium | reverse complement strand
CCAGTCGGTCGCAATCCTTTTTTCATCAAATATCAGTTTCTCACGGTGTCTGGTGCACTGGTGTTCTGGTGCCCCTCTGTGGTTAATCTTCCCACCGCTTGCTGAGCGGTTACTGATAGAGTCTGATCATGAGTATATCAGCCCATTCCTTACTGTAAACACCCTTGCTCCATCCATCAACTCTTTGATTGTATCCAGAGAGGTAGTCGTAATAAATATCTGCCCGCCTCGATTAATAGCCTTCATCAGGTATTCCCTGCGGACATCATCCAATTCAGAGCAAATATCATCCAGCAGCAATACCGGCAACTCCTTTGTTTGTTGATACAGGTATTCCAGCTCTGCCAGCCGCAGGGAGATAGATGCTGTCCGCTGCTGTCCCTGAGAGCTGAATCTCCTGGCATCAATCTCATTTATCTGAAACACCATATCATCCAAATGCGGGCCGTTTAGAGTATGCCCCTTCCTTATCTCATCAACCCTTTTTTCTTTATTGAACATCGATGGTTTGTATGATATTTTTAATATCTCGCTGCTACCTCCATCTTCCATGAGGGTAGGGGAGGTGGCTATTTGATGATGAATACCTGCAGCCAGATCATTAAGAACCTCTATTGCCTCTTTTCTTGCCCTAATAAGCTGATTGCCTGTCTCTTGCCGTTGAATATCCCAGACATCAAGCTCAGACATAGTTATCACCTGCTGCCCTGTTTTCAATTGCCAGAGCATCTCGTTGCAATGCTTATGTATCTTGTTGTATCGCTGAAGATAATGCAGGTATTGAGGATTTGATTGAGAGAGGAGGATGTCAAGAAACCGCCTGCGGATGTCTGGCGTACCCTTTACCAGATGCAAATCCTCTGGGAAGAAGATAATCACCTGAAAATGTCCAATCAAGTCAATAATCCTGGGTAAGAACTTGTTGTTTATCCTCACCTTTTTTGTGTCTTCAAGCAAAACATCTATTTTGTCTTGAATGTGTTGCTGAACCACTATCCCTGATAAGAAAAACCCATCCATATCGCGGCTAATCAAGGCAGAATCACAAGATGTACGGAAGGATCGGGCAATACCAAGAAAGTATATTGCCTCCAACAGATTTGTTTTTCCCTGTCCATTTTGGCCAAGAATAATATTTACCCCAGTATTAAACTGAAGCTGTGTCTCTTTTATATTGCGAAAATTTCTTATTTGGAGTGAGCTTAGATACATGCTGCTAACACCTTAATCACCACGCAAGACACAGAAGTGCTATCCAAAGATAAATTAATGTCCACCCACAGCCAGTATTCCACTAGCTGCAAGCCCAAGAATAATAACCTCAACTATGACTATCAGTGTATAAACTGTATCCTTTTTCTTGAGCAGGCTCGGAATAATTGCAAGATAGCAAAAGATAGTTAAGCCGGCAAGGATGACTATACTAATAAAGTTAAGAAAATCACCTTTCCCTATAAGGGTTGTCCATGTCCAGCCTATAAGGAGATGGTCAAGATGCAAAAAATCACGATTAATAGCTGTAAGATAGCTGTGAGCATCCTGACTCCAATATTTTGAAACCTCTGTTAATGGAATGGCAGACGGGATAATCCCAAAAACATAGAGCCCAAATGTAATAACCAAACATCCAAGCCCAAGATACATCCCTTTTTCAAGGATATTAGCATAGATAACCTGTTCATGATGAGTATTTATCACTGATTCTTCCTGCATAATATTTTCTCCTTTTTGTGCAACACAAGCATCCTGCTTGTGGGTTATAATAGTCAAGCTGGAAGCTTGACTTATATTCCCAACCCTTTTTGCAATGCCTTGAGTCCAGCAAAGGCAAGCAGACATATTACCATCCAGCGAATAAAGGCTGGTTTTGCCTTCTTAAGGATTCGTACACCAATAAATGAACCAAGCATGATGCCTATCAGGGATGGGACAACAATCATAGGTATTATACAGCCTTGATTAAAATAAACCCATGCAGCTGATGTGTCAGTAATTGAAAGCAGAAATTTACTGGTACCGACACTGATCTTTAATGGTGCCCCCATTAGCAGATTCAATACCGGAACATTTGCCCAGCCTGCACCAAGCCCAAACATGCCAGCCATAAAACCGATAATAATAAATATAGCAAGCCCAATCGGGGTACGGTGTATCTTCCAATTAACAGTTTGGCCAGTACTTCCCTCGGTGTAGACACCATATATTCGCAGGGCTGAGGACAAGGCATCAGCCTTAGGCACTTCAGGCAATTCTGATTTCTTTGCCGTAAACATAAGAGCAACAATTCCAAGAACCGTTATCCCCAAAAATGTTTGAATAATATTAGTAGGTACCGCAAGCCCAATCATTGATCCGAATATGGCAGATGTTGAAGCAATAAGTGCCACAGGGATAGCCAGTCTCAGGTTTGCCAGATCAGACCTCAATAATGAAGGACCCGCTGCCAGGGCACCAGAAAGTGCCACTAAAAGTCCTGCCCCTCGAACAAAGTCCAGATGGAAAGGAAAAAATCCGCTGACAATAGGTACAAAGAGTACTGCACCGCCAATACCACCCAAAACCGCAACAATTCCCATGCACAAGGTCACAATAAATAAACTAACAGGCCATATCCACCATGCTAATGGAGTAGCAGCTGTTGTCGCAGTCACTGTCTCAGTTGCCATAACAACAGCTGGACAAAGCAGCACAAGGCTTAAGGCAATTGTTGTCCATAGCCCTCGAAATCTGGAATTGCGAATATTAGCACAAATTGAGTTGTCTTGATCAAACATTTTTGCTGATTTTCCTCCTTAATCTTTGTGGTTAATCTTTTACTCAATAAAACTTGACCACCTCTTCCTCACTCTTTAGCTTAAATGGCCGTCTGAATCTATCCTGATGCGATAATGGCTCTTGAACAGGTTCTGGCACTTGAGCATCATTGACCATTTTTATTGCCTCAGACAGCTCAATCTTACCTGTATAGATTGCCTTTCCAACAATTACACCCTTTAATCCTATTTTTTCAAAAGCCATGAGTTTTTTAATATCATCTATGCTTGTTACCCCTCCAGCAGCAATAATCTCTAATTTTATTGCCTGAGTAAAATCCCGTACAGCATCAAAGTTTGGTCCTTCTAACATCCCATCTTTGGCAATATCTGTGTAGATAATTCTGGTTACCCCGCCTCTTTTCATTTCCTGAGCAAGGTCAAGGGCTGTATACTCTGTCATTTGCTGCCAGCCCCATACTGCTACCTTTCCACCCTTAGCATCTATTCCAACAATTATCTTATCCTTAAACTTAGATATTGCATCCCGAGTCAGATTTGGATCAATAGCTGCTTTGCTTCCAATAATAACTTTTGCCACACCTATACCAAGCACCTCTTCTATGGTCTTGATACTCCTTATCCCGCCGCCAAATTGGACAGGAATCTTTACTGCATTGACTATTTTTTTGACTGACTCCAGATTCTGGTGATGGCCTGCCATTGCCCCATCAAGGTCAACGACATGAATCAACTCTGCCCCTTTTGATTCCCAGAGCTTTGCTACCTCTGCTGGATCATCAGAGTATACAACAGCTGTATCTTTCTCGCCTTGAGTCAAACGGACAACAACCCCTTGCTTTAAATCAATCGCCGGAATTACTAACATAAAAACACCCCTCCAGGTTAAAATAACAATCCTATCTCATTGTCTCACAAACATGTCCTGCTTGTTGGACAATATTCAAGCTGGAAGCTTGAATTACTTTCTTTAGTAACACAAGCATCCTGCTTGTGATTTTGCTTGCTCAAGCTGAAAAACTTGAGTAACATTAAATCATCCCTTTAGTAGAGAGCACCCCTTCTACTCTTTTATCAACCTCGACTGCCAGACAAAGAGCTCTGGCAAATGCCTTAAAGATAGCCTCAATGATATGATGACTATTCTCACCATAAGCAAGATTAATATGAAGGGTTATGCTGCTATGCTGACTGAATGCCCTGAAGAATTCTTTTATCAGCTCAACATCAAAGCGTTTAACCACATTACAGTCAAGCCCTGTAGTTAAATCTGGAAATTCAACATTAAAGACTAATAATCCTCTGCCGCTTATATCCAATGTTACCGAAGCTAATGCCTCATCCATGGGCAGAGACACATCCCCATATCGTCTGATCCCCTTTTTCTCACCTTTCTCACATTCCTCACCTTTCTCACCCAATGCCTTTGCCACAGCCTGGCCAAGGCATATCCCTATATCCTCTACTGTATGATGATAATCAACATGGATATCCCCTTTAGCCTCAACCTTAAGATCAAAGAACCCATGACAGCTGAATAACTCCAGCATGTGATCCATGAAACCAATCCCGGTATCTATTTGGGAATTCCCTGTACCATCAAGGTCTATCAATAGATAAATATCTGTCTCTTTTGTTGTTCGTTTTATCTGTCCCTGTCTGCTCATCTTATTTTAAAAAATCAACTGTCAAAAGGGGAGGGGGAGAAAAAGCCTCACCCTGATTTTTTATTCTCCTTATGTATTAGTAGCACAGGCATCCTGCCTGTAATGGTTTTGCGTTCAGCCTTCAACATGAACAAGAGTAACAACCCTCTGCCCCCTTTATTAAGGGGGACTAACCCCTGCCTCCCTTTGCTAAGGGGAATTAAGAGGGCTAACTGCTTCCTTCCCCATAATCCTCTGCATTGCCTGCAAAAATTCATTATTCTCCTCTGGTCTTCCAACCGTAACCCGCAGGCAATTATTCAAGCCAGGCATATCTCCAAGGTAGCGGATCAATATCCCTTCATTTATCAATGAATTAAAAACATCCTTAGCACAAATATTCTCTGCAATCTTGAAGAGGATAAAGTTTGCTTTTGATGGATATGCCTTGATGCCATAAATTGTATCAAGTGTATCAGATATTCTTTTTTGTTCATCCATTATCCCTTGAACAATTGGCAAGAATAGGGGAGCATTCTCTATGCACAGGGATGCTGAGCCTTGCGAAAAAGCATTCAGGTTATAAGGAAGCTTTACCTTCCTTACCTCATTTATCACCTGAGGTTGAGCAATCATATACCCAACACGCAAGCCTGCCAATCCAAAAGCCTTGGAAAATGTCCGCAAGACAACTATCCTCTCACATTCATAAACAAGGGGTAAGAATGTTTCCTTCGAAAACTCATAATAAGCCTCATCCAGCACTACCAGAGCATCTGTCTGGCCGATTATCTTTTCAATCCTTTTTCTGCTAAAACAGTTCCCAGTAGGGTTATTGGGATAACTTAAAAAGATAATGGCAGGCTTTTTTTTCTCCTCTTTCTCTTTCTTTGCTTCATCAATAATCTTATCCTCATTGATCTCAAAGCCATCATCTAAAGGGATACCTATTGCCGTAGAAAGAGTAATCCTTGCCAGGATATCATACATGGAAAAGGTAGGCAATGGGAAGATAACCCTTTTTGGTCCAAAGCATAAAAGTAGATACAGGATAAGCTCATCTGAGCCGTTACCCATCATAATCATCTCTGGTGAGACAGAAAGCTTGATGCTTAAGTTTTTTCGCAAGATATGGGCATAAGGGTCAGGGTAACGATTAAACGCAAGCTCGGAACATGCTTGCTCTATCTTTTTCTGTATAAATACTGGCAGCGAATATGGATTTTCATGGGCATCCAGCTTTACCCGACAGGTAATATCTGCTACCTCATATGGTTGCAACTCTTTTATCTCATTCCTTATAAATCCATTTAACCATTCCATAGTTAATATATATTAGCATACATTTTAATAAAATGCAAGATTTTTTTTACTTGACTTGAATGATGTTATAAAGTATAATTATTCGTAACCATACTCGATGTTCAAGTTTTTACTGGTGACCAAGACCAGAGCACCAGACACCAGGC
>JASEHA010000160.1 GCA_030018795.1 bacterium | reverse complement strand
CGCATTGGCTGTTAATGAAATACTGCGTGCCCTTGCACCAGTCCTGCGGCAAAAATGTAGCATAAGAATGTAAGGTAACACAATTTTTCGACCTGCAGACATTAGGGAGGACAGACATTGGAGGTCAAACCGAAAAAGTAGAATTATACTCATCACCGTCACAAATTGTGATTTTCCTTGGATTTGCAGATAGCATTGGGAATACGATCGCTTTAGTGGAGTCGAAACGACTATGCCTGAAATGGCCAGAATTGAAAATCACAAATTATAACGCTATTGAGTATAGCTGCACAAAGTAGTAAGCACCTTCAGGTGCGTGGTGCCAACCTATGCATCTGTCAGTTCACAACAATAGGGTGATTATCAGCTGTGAGAATTTCATGGCTAATCAATATTAAAAGAAAGGAGAGATATTATGTCTGATTCAAAAAGCCCTCTTTTGGATGAGTTAGAGAAGGGTCCATGGCCGAGTTTTGTCACAGAGATAAAAAAAGCGGCTGAAAAAAGTCCAATGGCACAAGGGCTGTTGGAGCAATTGGAACTTTCCTATAAGGAAAAGAAAACCCATTGGAAGCACGGAGGAATTGTTGGAGTAAAAGGATATGGCGGTGGAATTATCGGCCGTTATTCTGATTCTGGAGATAAATTCCCGGATGTGGCTCATTTCCATACGGTTCGTGTCAATCAGCCATCAGGCTGGTTTTACACCTCTGATGCCTTGAGGGAGTTGATGGCTATTTGGGAAAGGCATGGATCATGCCTGACCAATTTTCACGGCTCTACTGGAGATACAGTCTTTCTTGGGACAAAGACACCTGAATTAGAAGGCATATTCACCGAGCTGTCAGAAAAAGGCTGGGATCTGGGCGGTTCAGGTTCTGATGTCCGCACGCCAAGCTGCTGCGTTGGTCCGGCAAGATGTGAGTTTGCCTGCTATGATACACTGGGACTTACTTATGACCTGACCATGTCCTATCAGGATGAATTGCACAGACCATTCTTCCCTTATAAATGGAAGTTTAAGATGGCTGGCTGCCCAAATGATTGTGTTGCTTCCATTGCCAGATCTGATTTTTCTGTTATCGGTACATGGAAGGATTCTATCCAGATGGATACAGAAGCAGTTAAGGAATATGCAGCAGATGCAAACTTTAATATCCAGAAATATGTGGTTAATAAATGCCCGTCTAAGTGCATGTCCTGGGATGGAGAGAAGTTAGAGATTGATAACAAAAATTGTGTTCGGTGTATGCATTGTATCAATACTATGCCTAAGGCACTCAGACCAGGCAAGGAAAAAGGTGCAGCCATTCTCATTGGTGCCAAAGCACCGATTGTTGAGGGTGCACAGCTTGCCTCAGTAATCGTTCCATTCATGGAGATGAAACCGCCATATCAAGAGCTTAAGGACCTGATTGCTGCGATATGGGAGTTCTGGGATGAGAATGGGGTAGCAAGAGAGAGGATTGGTGAATGTATTCAGCGGGTTGGGCTTGGAAACTTTGTTGAGCAGATAGGGCTTAAGCCAATACCGCAGATGGTCTTACAGCCAAGAGATAATCCATATATCTTCTATGAGGAATATCTTGAGGAAGAATAGTAGGGACAAGGGCTTGTCCCTGTCCGTATAGTTAAGTGAATATTACAAAATTATCTTAAGGAGGTAATCATATGGCAGCACCAGCCAGAAAAACAGATATTGGACCACCACATTATGAAAAGTTTTTGCATCCGGTTATAAAAGAAAATTATGGAAAATGGAAGTATCATGAGGTATTAAAATCAGGTGTCCTTGTGCATGTTGCAGAGACAGGGGCAAAGATATTTACTGTTCGGGCAGCATCTCCAAGATTATTGAGCAGTACTACAATCTTGCTGGTTTGCGATCTGGCTGATAAGTATAGCAACGGATACTTGAGATTTACCAGCCGAAACAATATTGAGTTTATGCTTGATAATGAGGCAAATATTGATCCATTAATCAATGAGCTAAAGCAAAACAACCTGCCAGTTGGAGGGACAAAGAATACTATCTCTAATATTGTCCATACTCAAGGGTGGGTTCACTGCCATTCAGCAGCTACGGATGCATCCGGGTTGGTAAAGGTGGTTATGGATGACCTGTTTGAATATTTTGAGGAAATGACACTGCCGCATAAGGTAAAGATTGCTGTTGCCTGTTGTTTGAATATGTGTGGTGCGGTTCATTGCTCAGATATTGCTATCCTGGGTGTGCATAGACGTCCGCCAAAGATAGACCATGCTAATCTTAAAAATATGTGCGAGATTCCATCAACAGTGGCATCATGTCCAACAGCGGCTATCAGGCCAACTTATGTTGATGGAAAACCATCTGTTCAGATTGATGAGGACAGGTGTATGTTCTGTGGTAATTGTTTTTCAGTCTGTCCGGCAATGCCTATTGCTGACCCATTAAACGATGGGGTATCTATCTGGGTTGGCGGTAAGGTCTCTAATGCCAGAACACAGCCAACATTTACCAAATTGGCTATTCCGTATCTTCCCAATAATCCACCAAGATGGACAGAGGTGACTGATGCAATAAAGAAGATTGTTACGATTTATGCTCAGGATGCGGAAAAGTACGAACGTGTTGGCGAATGGATTGAACGAATAGGCTGGGCAAGGTTCTTTGAGTTTACCGGATTTGAATTTACTAAGGAGCATATTGATGACTTCAAATATGCAGGTTTAACATATCGAAGAACAACACAGATGAAGTTTTAAGAATTAGGTGAAATAGGCTGTTAGGTCATACCTAGCAGCCTATAGCCAAAACACCTATTTTAAGGGGGTAAAAAATGGCAGTGTCGGTTGAAGAATTGGCAGATGCAATGTATGCCTTAGTGGCAGAATATGCTGGCAAAAAAAAGCTTAAAGCCAGTGATATAGTTAAAGAGATGATTACTAAGTATGGTGATGAGGTAGATAAGGACATGGGTAAAGAGGCAATAAGAGCCTTAATGGATTCTGAAAGGTGTGTTTATACCTACTTTGGTGGTACATATATTGAACTGCCACATAAAGAGGGTGCAGCCCCTGAGTGATAAAGGAGTAAACTATGGCAATAGTAATTAAGAAAAGAAAAAGAAAATTAGGTATTCGTATGGGGCGTGGTCGTGGAACAAGAGATGCTTCTTTATCAAGACCAAGGTATGCACCCAAGACACCACCCTGTACCTTTACTTGTCCGGCTGGAACGGATATAAGGGGATATTTGACATATATCAGCCAGTCCAAAGATTATAAACGCTCTCCTGAAGAGTCGTTGCAACAGGCATGGTATGTTCTGACAGATAAAAACCCATTGCCAGCGGTTTGCGGTAGGATTTGTCCTCATCCATGCGAAAAGGAGTGTAATCGTAAAGCAAAGGATAATCCTGTGGCTATTAATAGCGTAGAAAGGTTTATCGGCGATTATGGGATAAAGAATAAGTTGCCTCTGAAGAGGATAAATGAGTCAGCATATCCAGAAAAGATAGCTGTAATTGGCTCTGGACCATCCGGGCTTTCTTGTGCCTATCAACTGGCAAGACGAGGATATGGTGTGGTGATATTTGAGGCATTTGAGAAGCCGGGCGGTATGCTCAGATACGGTATCCCTTCCTATCGCCTTCCAGATGATGTCCTGGATGCAGAGATTGATGCTATCTGCTCTCTTGGGGTTGAGATTAAGTGTAACACCCGTGTTGGTAAGGATATATTGCTTGATGATATGAAGAAGTGGTATAGTGCCGTATACGTTGCTATTGGGGCACATAATGGACTGAGCCTTAATGTGCCGGGTGAGGATGCGGTTAATGTATTGACTGGTGCAGAATATCTCCATAAGGTAAATAATGGAGAAAAGGTTGATATTGGAAACAAGGTTGTTGTTATTGGCGGCGGCAATAGTGCTATAGATGCTGCCAGGGTATCTAAGAGATTGGGGGCAGATACAACCATCCTCTACCGCAGAACGAGAAAAGAGATGCCGGCCATTGAGCATGAGATTGCATCTGCTGAAGAGGAAGGAATCAAGTTTGAATTCCTGTCTGCACCAGTAGAGATTATTAAGGATGGCAATAACTTGGCAACTGGTATCAAGTGTATTCATATGGAGCTTGGGGCACCAGATGCAAGCGGTAGGCAGTCGCCAGTGCCAGTTCCAGGTTCTGAGTTTGTTATCAATGCCAGTATGATTATCCCATCCATCAGCCAATCACCTGTATTTGCCGGGCTTGAAGAATTAAAAAATGAAAAAGGATGGATTACTGTAGATGATAAATGCCAGACCGCATCTGCCGGTGTTTTTGCTGGTGGTGATGTTACCAATCAGCTTGGATTAGTAACCGAGGCTATTGGGCTTGGCCGCAAAGCAGCTGAGGCAATTGGTGCTTCCCTTAAACCACGTGAAGCAGAAAAGTCTCAACCAATATCAGTAATCAAGCATGAACGCATGAACCTTAATTACTATGCTTCCCTGACACGGGTTGATGGACAAGGATTGACGGTTGAGGAACGGGTAAATAATTTTAATGAAGTAGCCCTGACCATAAGCCAGGAGCAGGTTATTGAGGAAACAAAAAGATGTATGAGCTGCGGACAATGCTTTGACTGTGATAACTGCTACAGCTATTGTTCGGATAATGCGGTTAAAAAACTACCCAAGGGGCAGCATTACGAATTTCATCTGGAAACCTGCCAGGGCTGCAAGAAGTGTGCTGAGGAGTGTCCTTGCGGGTATATTGATATGGTTTAGGGAAGAATATGAGAAAGGCTGAATATGGTGAATATATGGTAGGGACAGGCTTTATGCCTGTCCCTATTGTGCTTTATGCCCTTGGGTGAGCCTTATTGTAAACGGTTTTTAGCCTTTGCTTGGTTACATGGGTATAGATTTGGGTTGTGGAAAGGCTTGCATGACCAAGTAATTCCTGAACAATCCTTAAATCTGCACCACTGTTTAACATATGGGTAGCAAAGGTATGTCTCATCATATGCGGACTGACATGTTTTACCCCTTGTAATTGGGTTATCTTATGAATTATCAGCCGTACCCCTCTATCAGTAATTCGTTTACCGCGATGATTCAGGAATACAGCTGTTTCCTGTTTCTCTTGTTTTTCGTCTTTTTTGTCCAAGAGTTTACCACGAGTATTCAGATATGCCTGAATAGCTGCTACAGCATAGGAACCCAAGGCAACCAGCCTTTCCTTCCGTCCTTTACCCATAACCCTTGCCATGCCTCGTTCCAATTCCATATCCATGATATTTAAGGAAACAAGCTCACCAACCCGCATCCCGCTCGAATAAAGTGCCTCAAGTATAGCCCTATCCCTTAGCTCTATGACATTATTGTCTGTTACCGGGGTATCGATTAAGGCTGTTACCTCTTCAGGATACAGGAACTTGGGAAGCCGCATCTCTAACTTTGGGGTATGAATGATCTTTGCCGGGTTTACCTGACAATATTTTTCCCTGCACAGAAACCTGAAATAGCTTCTTAAGGCAGCTAATTTACGGGCAATGGTTGTTCTTGAATACTGCTTTTTCTGGAGTTCACCAAGGTAGCGTCTTAAGGATGAATGCTCCAACTCACCCCTGCCAAGCTCTATATTGCCATTACTTATTTGTTTTAGAAAATCATCACACATTAAAAGGTCATTCTTATAGCCAGACATGGTATGAGAGGAATAATTCTTTTCTATTTCAAGATAGGATAAGAATTCTGCTAAGTACTTCAAACGGCAATCACCCCTAAGGATATTATCGGAGATTTAAGGAAGATACTAAAATCTATCGAGCTTGCCACCTGAAGTAATCACAGAACACCAGAGCACCAGTACACTAGTATAGGGTTTCAACAATATACATACAAATCATCTCAGGGTAGCCGCAGG
>JASEHA010000015.1:15219-17780 GCA_030018795.1 bacterium | reverse complement strand
CGACTATTCGTAGAATTCGTGTTCATAGATGTACCCCACGAATCCGAGTTGAGCCGTTTAAGTTACATTTGGTCGTTAAGCAGAGTTGAAATGACCAAGATGGTGAGATATATGCCGATATTTGAATATCAATGTGTAAAGTGTACGAAAAAATTTGAAACATTAGTGATGTCTACTGATGAACGGGTTCAATGCCCTGAATGCGGCTCAGAAGATTTGAAGAAACAGCTGTCGCTTTTTGGGTTCAAACCTGCTGGGTCAAAATTTGTTTCTTCTTCAACATCATCTGGACAGGGTTGTACAACCTGTTCAACAAAAACATGTAGTAGCTGTCATTGATCATCTGTCAGTTATCAATAGGGGAGGTTGAGCAGACTTGAAGATTTTGAGATTTTTTGAGTTTTTACAGGATGAAAAAGGTATGTTTTCTTCTACCAGGCTGGTATTTCTCATCTGGTCAATCGGAATGCTTGTTTGCTGGATGACCATATCGTTAGCAAAGCAACAGTTTTGCAGAGATTCCAGATAACGCTATGTGGATATTATTATCACTGATGACTGGGAAGGCTATCCAGAAATTCGGGGAATGGGGAGGAAAGCCTAAACCTCCTGCTAATACTGATGCAGCATCTGGTGGAGAAGGCGAAAGTGCAAAGCCTTGTGAAAAGGCAAAAATTTCCTGATAATGCTGGTACAGGAGAGTTGCAAAAAACATGGGGGGAATAAATGCTTCAAGAGGTTCAAGAACTCAAAAATTCAATGGAGTGTCTATTGTTTGTCAGTGGGGAGGCTTTGAGTCTCAAAAAAATAGCTCAAATAGTTGAGGCAGATATTCCGGTAGTTGAAAGCCTTATCAGGCAACTGCAGGATGAATATCAGGGCAGAGGGTTGATGATATTGGAGGTTGTAGACGGTTTTCAAATGTGTACCAACTCTCAGTATGCCTCCTGGATAACTAAGCTTTCCACTTCTTCAAATAATGACAAGCTTTCACTTGGGGCAATTGAAACCCTGGCCATTATTGCTTATAATCAGCCTGTAACCAAGGCAGAAATAGAATACATTCGTGGCGTAAATTCTGTAGCTCAGATTCAAAAATTGTTGGAAAAAAGATTGGTCCGAGTCACTGGTCGTAAGGACGTACAGGGGCATCCCTTTTTGTATGGCACAACTAAGGAATTCCTAAAGTGCTTTGGTTTGTCAGACATATCATATCTGCCACCAATCGATGTGGAAAAAAGGGTGGAATTAGTGGCGTAAGTGATTTAGCAGTTAGCAATTAGTGTTTTAATACCAGTAAGCATGCATTTTCCATCTGACCGCTGACTGCTAACGGCTAACTGCTTAACGGAGGCATATAGATTGATAAAAGAATCAAAGATGATAAATAAAGTAGATGAAAAAAAATCACAAGAGACCATTCAATTGCTTACCTTTCAATTGGCTAATGTCTGGTATGGGTTGAAGATAGAAGGGATCAAGGAGATTATAAAGATTTCTAAGATAACATGGGTGCCTGGTGCAGCCAGTTATGTGGTTGGAGTAATAAATCATCGGGGGATGATTGTCCCTATCATGGATATTCGGGAGTTGCTCGGACTTGGTAAGAGTGAAATAACAGAAGAAAGTCGGGTAATAATTGTTGAAGTGGAAAATGTCTCTACCGGACTTGGGGTATTAGTAGATAATATCGCTGATATGGTGGTTGTTCCGGTAAGTGAAATATGTGCGGTTCCATTGACCATAGATAAAAGGAAGGCAAGGTATGTCGTCGGTGAGGTAAGAATAGAGGAAAATCTTATCGGCATCCTTGATATTCATACGGTTAGTGTGGAAGAGAGTAAGAGATAGGTATCAGCTCAAATCCGGATAGGGATGATATATTTATAGGTAAGAAAAATGGAATTTGTTTTGTTCAATATCGGCAGTATGAGCTTTGGCATAAAACTTGAAGATGTGCTGGAGATATTTAATGTTTCACAGATTCAGCATCGATTCTTATTTAAGGATAAAGATATAGATGTGGTTTATCTCTCTGTCCTGTTTGAGATAGAGGACAAAAACGAATATGAGAGAAAGAATATTATTGTTAGCCGGATAAATGGAGTGGAAAAGGCTATGGTGGTAGATAGCGTTTCTGAAATAATGAGGATTGAGCCGTTACAGATAAAAGAATTACCCATGCTGATAAAGGCTATGGTTCGTGTCCAATGCTTTTGGGGTGTCATAAGGCATGGTGACAGATTGAGTTTGCTGGTTGATTTGAATAGGTTGGGGTGATCGTAATCGTGTTTCCTCCACTTACAAGGAGTAATCATATGCCTTCTAAGAAAGCAAGATATGAGATACTATACGAGGATATGTTGAGTAAATTTGATATCCTGATAGAAGGACATCAAGCATTAAGAGAAATGTTTGAAAGAACAGTGGGCAATTTGCAGGTAGAGTTTAATGAAAAAATTAACACTACGCATGTTCTTTTAGAGGGTGTAGCAATTACACTGGGTGACAAAATCAACAAACTTGATCAAAAAGTAGATAAACTTGATCAAAAAGTAGAT
>JASEHA010000015.1:0-15119 GCA_030018795.1 bacterium | reverse complement strand
AAGCTTGATCAAAGAGTAGGTAAACTTGAGCAAACGGTAGATAAGCTTGATCAAAGAGTAGGTAAACTTGAGCAAACGGTAGATAAGCTTGATCAAAGAGTAGGTAAACTTGAGCAAACGGTAGAAGATGTAAGGAAAGAATTGGGTGGAAAAATAGATAATATGTTCCAAAAATTAGACAATCATGAGATACGAATTACTGATTTAGAATATGCAGCATAGAAACTTGAATATTGAGTAAAGGGGGTTGAAATGATCAAAAAGACGTTTGCTCAACAAAAGAGCGTGGTGATAACCTTAGCGATTGCATCCTTGCTTTCCTGCCCTGCAGGTGCTGAGCAATGGAAGATACTGGGCACCCGGCCCATGGGCATGGGTGGTGCCTTTGTGGCCATGGCACAGGGTCCAATGGCACAATACTGGAACCCGGCCGGGCTTGCTATGACATCTATAGAGACTGTTTCTGGCATAGAAATTCCTATAACCGCTGGCATAGAGATGACTGGTGAGATAATGAAAAATGCAAGTGCCATAGGCGATATGGCTTCCAAACTCAAAGGCATAACTGATGCCCAAAAGGATGGCAAGGCAGCTGATGCTGATCAGATGGCAGCATTCGTGAAAACCTTAACGCTTCTTGACGATATGAACGGTCAGGGCAAAGGAGCAATGGTTGAAGTAGCTGGTGGTGTTAACCTTAAGTTTTCAAAGGTGGCTGTGTCTGTAAATAATTTCACTACTATAGGAATGAATCCGTTTGTGGATGTTACTAATATTGGGCTGGGAGCCTCTACTGGAGGGGAACAGGGCGTTCAATTTGGTACTGTTACCGCAGGTACATTGTCAGACGGTTCATATACAGATGCAAGGGACACAATCAAGCAGGCAATCAATACAATTGGCTATGATAATTTGATAGCTTTAATGGGTAATCCCACGGCTAATGGTGCTGCAATAAATAACGCCACAGAGCTTGCCAATGCATTGGTGAACACAGCGAAACAACAGGGTATGTCTGTGACAAATGTTACTACTGCGGCAAATACTCTTAACCAGTATGCAGCGGATGCAAAACCCATAATAGCTGCTGCTGCAACCTCAACCAATTCCTATAACAACAATCAATCTAACCTTATGGTAGATGCAGCTTCTTTTGTTGAAATAGCCTTTGGCTATGGCAGGTTCGTGAAGTTTTTAGAGGGGCTGTCAATAGGCGGTAATCTGAAGATGATAAATGGCTGTATTGGCCGCGATGAATTTAAATTCATAGAGGAATCTCAAACTCAAGACGCCTTCAAAGATACGAACTCCATCACTAAATCAAGCTGGTCTCCGTCTATTGACATGGGATTCTTGTGGGATGTGAATAAAAGGTATCCTAAACTCAAGATGAGTCCAAAGATAGGACTTGTTATCAGGAATATAACCAGCCCAAGCTTTGACCGCCCTAATGCTGCAGGAGGAACGTATAAATTGGACAGACAGGCTCGTCTTGGTTTTGCACTCAAGCCTGCTGGATTCTGGAATCTATTGATGGATATTGATGTTACTAAAAATAAAACAGCGGTGAACGAGTTTGACTCTCGCCAGTTTGCCATTGGTACGGAAATAAATATCGTCAATCGTAAGGGATTTAATATTCCGTTGAGGCTGGGTATGTGTAAAAACCTGGCTGAAAGCTCTTCAAAGATGGCTTATACGCTTGGCATGGGGGTTAATATGTGTTATATGCACCTTGATCTGGCTGGTGCCATAAGCTCGGACAGGACTACCCTGTATGATAAAGATGTCCCGGTAAGGGCATTGGTTTCTGCTGTTTGCGGCATATTGTTCTAATGTTTTTCCAGCTTGGGTGGCATAAAACTACAAGCTGGAAGCTTGTGTTGCCAAGGTAGCTCAAGCTTCCAGCTTGAGTAGTACAGACCACAAGCAAGGATGTTTGTGTTACGCTGACAGCTGTCAGCTGATTATTACAATTATTTTAAGGAGGTTTGTTTTTATGAAGTCAGCGATTCGCAGTAAAATAATGCTTACAGTTTCTTTGATCATGTTGTTTGGTACGGTAATCAATACGGTTTATACCCTTGTTTCGATCAAGTTTACCCCTGATCGACTCAAGGTATTATTTGTGATTACCGCAATAGAGACCCCTATTATTATTGGACTTTCCCTTCTTTTGATTCGCAAATGGCTTGATCCTATCATGGAGTTTCTGGATGAAATAGAAGATGATATTCATAAGGCAGGGATAGAGGTAGCTAAAAAGGCGAGATTTGTGGCATTGCATATGCCTGTGAGGATAGTGGTACTTCAATTTGTGGCTACACTTAGTATTGGTGCCAGTGCCGGAGTATGGATGAGGATGACCTATGGACACCTTTCTGGATGGGAGTCAGTGGCTATCCTCTTAAGTACATTTGTCAATTCAGTCAATGCCTCTGTATTGCAATTTTATCTTATTATTCGGCTATTAGAACCTGTCTTGAGATTTACTACTATGGCTGGTGCAGCAGCTGAAAATAAGAAAGGGGTCGAAGGCATAAATGTTGCGGTTAAAACCCAGATTGCTGTCCAATCATTGATGTTAATGTCTTTATTCTTAGGTTCGGTGATGTTTATTAACCTTACCTCTGGTTTTCTTGAAAATAGGTTAGAGTCTCAGGCAAAACAAATGATTATGGATGGTACAAAAAAAATTGAACTTTTGCAGAAAACAGGACTGGCCATCCCTGATGAATTAAAAAATGTAGTAAGTGATATGAAGTTTGGAGAAGAAGGATATTCATTCCTTCTTGATTCTAAAGGGGTAGTTATTGCATCTTCAAGCATGCAGCCAATTAGCAGCGAGATTATTGGACGGATGGTTCAGGTTAAGGAGGAAGGGGTGTATTCTGATGTGAGTAAAGGAATAACCATAGTCTATACACCATTAAAGGAATTAGGATGGATACTGGTAACGCAATATCATGCTGCTGATTTTTCTGCACCAATTAATAAAATGTGGGGATGGCTGTTATGCTTTACGCTGATTATCATCATTGCTGGTTTCTTCTACACCTACTTTATTACCAGAGACATATCTATTCCCATTAATCGTCTTATAGATGGTTCAAGAAAGATAGCTGATGGGGACATGACTCATGTCGTAACCGTGGTTACGGGTGATGAGGTTGGTGTTCTGGCTAATATATTTAACAGAATGATGAATAATGTCCGGGATCTGATGGAAAATATTCATACCACATCTGATAAAAGGGCTAAAGAGCAAGAGCATCTACAGACAAGCGTTAAGAAACTTCTTAATGTGGTAAATGCTACATCTAATGGTGATTTGACAAAGGTATCAGATGTTGAGTCTGATGATGAAATAGGTCAGTTGAGTAAGGCGTGCAATAAGATGATCAATGATTTGAGGACATTGATCAAGCAGATAAAGGAAGCAACGATGCAGATAACCTCTTCATCAAGCGAGATACTGGCTACCTCCCAGCAGCAGGCAACAGGCTCAACCGAGCAGGCAACATCTGTGGCAGAGGTTACGGTTACGGTTGAACAACTGGCTAATACCTCTAAACAAATAGCTGAAAATGCTGATTCAGTAGTAAAGATGGCTGAAGAGACATTGCATAGTGCTCAGATGGGACAGGATTGTGTGGGGAATGTGATTGTTAGTATGGAGGATATTCGAGATAAGACTCAAGCCTCAGCCAAGAGAATCCTTTCCTTAGGCGAAAAATCACAGAAGATTGGAAATGTTTTAGAGATGATTAATAATATCGCTGCTGAAACAAAGCTTATTGCCTTTAATGCTGCAATTGAAGCTGCCAGGGCAGGTGAAGCAGGAAAAGGGTTTGCTGTGGTTGCAGTTGAGGTAAAGAAATTAGCAGAGAATGTGGTTGATTCAACCAAGACTATTCGGGATATTATTACTGAGATACAATCACTTACTAATGCCTCTGTTATGGCTATTGAAGAAGAGGTAAAAAGGGTGGAAAAGGGTGGAAATCTGGCAAAAACTGCGGGTGATTCCTTGAGTGAAATACTTGATATGGTTGATCATACGACTAAATCATCCAAGCAGATATCAATAGCTACTCAGCAGCAGCAAACTGCGTCAGAACAGGTTGTGTCTACCATGAGGGAGATAGCCGATGTCTCTAAACAATCTGCAGCAGGCAGCAGACAATCTATCATAGCTTCTTCTGAGATGTCTACCCTATCTCAAAAGCTAAGTGAAGCAGTTGGTAAGTTTGTTGTGGAAAAGTAATTGCAACAATGTAGTGTCGCGTCAACCATCAATTGTCAGATAGGTTTCGGATAGGTTAATGTAGGGGCAGGAGAGAGCCTCTCTGGCAGGCTTGTCCCTGCCCTTCCCAATGTAGAGACGCAAAATGTTGCGTCTTTACATTGGAAAAAGGCAGGGACAATGGGGTAGCCTCCCTGTCACATATCAGAAGAGCTTCCTTTGCAAGAGGGGATCCACTCTTGCAGCTATATTATATACACGATGTTTTCTGGCAAAAGGAAGATATGGATAAAAATTTAGCTAAAACAATAGCTGATGAAAAAGGATCTGTAGGCTGGTGGGGGGAAAACATTGTTGAACGGCTTCGTGATAAAGACCTTCAACCTCTTGAAGTAGCCCATAATGCATTACAAGAGCATCCGACCGAGTGGAATTTGTTGGTCTGTGCGCTGTTTGCAGCAATAGTAGAGGAACGTCCTGAAATTTGCCTTCATTATGTGAAAAGGCTCAAAAAGAATTATTCCCCCAGTGAAATAGTTTATATGTGCGAAATGATTGCCCTGGCACAGCAAGGCAGTTGGCCACTTGCCCAGTCATTACTAAAAAAACACGGCTTCCATCTTTTGTGCTTTCCAACGACTATTAATTCGGAATGGCTCAAGAGCTGGGTCATAAAGATTCAGAGATGGCAACCATCTATTAAAAGTAAAAAGTCCCTTCATAAGTTAAAGCCAATACCTAAAAAGCCACAGTTCTCTGCTGCTGATATAAAGAAGCTTTTAACAGATCAAGTATCGGAAGATGACATTGAGCCACTTCCTCGATTCCCTGTCCAGATACCTATTACCTTTAATATCTCTGATGAAACAAGGTTTTCTATATTGGAGCAAACTATTGGGGATACTATTGAGAATTTCCGTCTTCGTCTTGATTTTGTCCATCTCTCATTACTCAAGGGATTTGATGATCTCCTCTGCCTCTCCCATCTTAATGATGTTAATCACTACTGGTACCAGATTGAGACAACTCGCAAGGTACTCAAACAATTCCGTGGACGTGTTCTGCTAGCTGATGAGGTAGGTATTGGTAAGACAATAGAAGCAGGAATGGTGCTCAAGGAATATATCTTGCGAGGTATGGTAAAAAGGTTCATAATCCTGACGCCACCTTCCCTTGTCAGGCAGTGGGAAGAAGAGCTGGAGACCAAATTCGGAATCAATACGATCACAAGTCATGATCCTTTGCTGCGAAAGGACCCATCATTTTTTTGGACGCAACCTCGAATTATTGCTTCAATTGATACGGCTAAACACACTACCAATTTTGACCTTGTAATCAAACAGGATGTTGATCTTGTGATTGTCGATGAGGCACATCATCTGAAGAATCGTAATACAAGGAACTGGAAACTGGTGGATGCTCTTAAGAAAAGATTTTTATTGCTTCTTTCTGCCACCCCTGTGCAGAATAATCTGATAGAGCTCTACAATCTCCTGACCCTCTTAAAACCTGGTATCTTTAAGACAGAAAAGGAATTTCGTACTGGTTACATGGTCGCTGGAAAACCACGGATTCCGGCAAATCGGGAACGGCTTCAAAACCTGATGCGTGATGTAATGATCCGAAATACCAGATCCTTGGTTGATGTGCGTCTGCCATCAAGACATGCCATAACATTGCGTATTGACCCATCCCCTGAAGAGAAGGAATGTTACCTGATGCTGGGCTGCCTTATCAAAGAGGTATACACAAAAGAGGCCGACAAGCATCGGCTGGCACTGCATCATCTGCTTGAAGCAGCAGGCTCAACCCCATCTGCTGTCTCCCTATCCCTTCGACGTTTTCTTGAACATACCCCTTCAAATAAGGGGCAAGAGCTTTGTTTGCGATATGCAAAACTTCATCCAAGCACCAAGATACAAACCTTATTCGATTTGTTAGACCGAAATCCGTCTGAAAAGAAGATAGTCTTTGTTCGTTTCCGTGAGACAATTAATCTGCTGGATACCATGTTAAGGGAGAGAGGGGTATCCTTTGCAAGGTTTGACGGGCAAATGACTGGATTGGAAAAGGATGCTGCTATCGAGCGATTCAGAACAGAATCGCAGGTGCTTCTTTGCACTGAGACAGGTGGTGAAGGCCGCAATATCCAGTTTTGCAATACTATCATCAACTTTGACCTTCCCTGGAACCCTCAGGCAATAGAGCAGAGAATCGGTCGAATACACCGGATTGGTCAGGAAAGAGAGGTCTTTATCTTTAACCTGGCTGTACGAGGTACGGTTGAGGACGAAATCCTGCGTATATTAGACGAAAAGATTAATATGTTTGAACTGGTTGTCGGGGAGGTTCAATCTATTATGGGTGAGATTGAAGATAATGCAGAGTTCTCTAATATGGTTTTCTCTACATGGGTTGAGGCCAATGAAAATAACCTGAAAAATGTATTTGACCAATTAGGTGACAAAATTCTTAAGGCAAAGGAACAATATGAAGCAGCAAAGACATTAGACAATAATCTGTTTGGTGAGGAGTTTGATGTAGCATGAGTAACTTTAGAGATATTGTTTCATCTATTATGACACTTGAAGGGGCTGTTGTAGAACAAATTGAGCCGCAAGGTATTGAGGTTATTGCTCCTGAACCATTGCAAAAAGCCCTTTCCATCCCTGAATGGTCACGAATAGGCTTTGGACCAGAGCTCCCGGATCAGGCAATGCGGGTAACTATAGAATCTGATTGGACAGAGAAAATAGGGAATCTTTTAGGGAATCGCGGACGTATTCTATCCATCTCTCTTGAAGAAAATTCCTTGCCTAAGTTGCCATCTAACCCTGAACAGCTTATCAAGCATGAGATAGATATGAAGAATGCTACATATCGACTAAAAGATATACAGGAAGAAAAAACACGATATTTGCTCCTGACCTTTCAGATTACTGCTATCTCTGATGAAAAACGAGAAGACATCCTCAGTCTGTGCTTAAACGAATCTAATGGGGTAATTGTCGATAATCTTTGTGATCCCATTCTGGCACACATAAGCTCTTTGAAAAATGGAGATGTTCAAGAGCCTGAAGATGATGTTTCTCCTGCTCCGTGGGATGTCCAGAGGGTAAAAGAGGTTGTTAAAAAGATAATCCCAGAGAGAATACGTACAAGATTATCGCCTTTTTTATCCGGGATGGAACGTCGAATGAAAAGGGATATTGACAGGCTTTATGATTATCATACTGATCTTCGCCGCGAAGCAGCTAAACGACTGGCTGAAAAGAAACAGAAGGGGAAGGAGGAGGAAGAATTAGAGAAAGAACACAGCCGACTTGCCAGCATTGCAAGGGAGTATCGAACTAAGATTGCAGACCTGCAACGTAAATATGCCATGACTGTAGAGATTGACCTGGTTCAGTCATTAAGACTCATCATGCCTGTGTATCGATTCAACATAGTGATTATGCGGCGAAAGGGTAGCCGTAACATCCACATGGACTGGAACCCTATATCGAAAAAATTAGAATCTCTTTTCTGTCAGAGTTGTCTGTCTTCGTTAACACCCTATTGGGTATGCGACGACCACCTCCATTTACTCTGTCCCTCATGCATATCTACCTGTACCTCTTGTAACAAGGAATATTGTCGTGTTTGTTATCCCACTAAATGCTCAAAATGTGGACATTCCAGTTGAGATTTCACCACAAGTCACAAGCTTTTTCGACCTGTGCGGTTGAAATATGCTACAGTTTTATCGAATTACCTACGAAATTTACGAAAATTGTTTGAAAAAGACACGGATTCACAGATTTCGATTTTCTATATTTATCTTTCATCTGTGAAAATCTGTGCAATCTGTGGATTAAATCTGTAAAACAGTCCTTTTTTACCCATGTAGTAATTTTCAACCGCACAGGTCGAAAAACTTCAACTGGATTTTTAATAAATGAGGAACACGAATCACACGAATTAACGAATGCCACGAACCATTAGAGATATTTGTCTTATTCGTCCATTCGTGATATTCGTGTTCTCCCTTAAATTCGCGATTCCCTTCTTGCCACACAGATAATCGATACACCAAATGGTAAATCCCATGCCTTTAAGAATATTGCCTCTAACTTGAACAATAACTCAAAGGTGGATGTCAACCATGCTGGATAGTTTTTATCAAAGGGCGACTGCAAGGAGCCATCCCTGACGGTTATTGCCCTTAATCTCCTCATCAGCCAGGTAACAGGCAGGAGCAAGGCATTCATATAAGACACCTTTTCGATGTGCAATCCCGTAGCCTTCAGTTTAGTACATAGCTCTGAGGCTGTATATCTTCGCTTATGCCTGCAAATCTCATCTATATCCCCCCATAAAAACTGATAGGCTGGGGTTGTCAGGACAATAACGCCGTTTGGTTTGCAGATTCTGACAAGTTCATGAAGGGTTTTTTCATCATCCTCAATATGCTCCAGAACATCCAGCATGGTAATCAAGGAAAAAGATTCATCCCTTATGGGCAGATTTTCAGCTGAGGCACACAGGATGTATTTATGTCCCCTACCCTTACAAAATCTTACGGCATCATTAGACACATCCATCCCCATTACCCTGCCGAACCTCTCCAGATAGCTCATAGTTTCACCCGGACCACAGCCAATATCAAGGATGTCCTGATGACCCTCTGGCACATATTTGGAGAGCAATGTGAGGATAATATGCCTCCTTGCCCGATGCCACCAATGATGCTTTTCGCTATAAGAATATTTTTCCATAGTCTCCACCTGTTAGTGAAAGAATGTGGAATTGAGCATCCACCCTCTGACACTTTCGCATTTCCTTCATCCCATCCTATCCTTCAATTCCTTTGGAATCAGCCGTTTTGCCCATGCCCGAGGCAATATCTTCCCGCCCCAGTATTCAATCGGATTAAGCCTGCGTTGAGCATACCTGAACCGAAAGCATATCTCCTTCTGGTCAAAGTCAGGGGTAATGATGTTTGGCTGCGGGTATTCGCTGAAGAATAACACATTTTCCATATCATCTCTGACCAGATACTTTTGTCTCCTGCACATCTCCCAGAGCGGGGTTTTTGGGTATGGCTGGGCAATAGAGAGGATGAATGTCTTCATGCCTGCGAACTTAAGCTCTTCGCAAAATCCCATACTCTTCAAAAAGCTTTCCCGCGTTTCACCTGGATAGCCAACCATCAGATAGCCTCGTGGACTCAATCCCAGTTTGCCGCATATTCCAACAATCTCCTTTATCTTCTCAATATCCAGCTCCTTATCCATGGCATCAAGTATCTCTGAATCCCCGCTTTCTATGGCTAAATTTATCCGTATGCCTCCAGATTCCTTTATCTTCTCCAATATCTCCTTATTCAGTGTGCTAATCCGTAAGCCAGAGACTGCTGACCATGTGATACCAAGATTCTCTTTTATGAGTTGATCCAGCAGGCTATCCATGCGTCTTGAATCAAGACTGATATTATCATCAATAAAGTTGATATGTTCTACCCCACAGGCAGCGATAAGATGTTTTATCTCAAGAATAATGTTTTCCGCAGACCTTGCCCGCCATTTATAACCAAAAACAGGGTGTGTCGCACAAAAGCTGCACTTAAAGGGACAGCCCCGTGATGTCAGAAGCTCAAGGGCTCGTTTTCTTGATCGTCTGCCAAGGGTATCTGTATGCAGATATTTTTCTACAGGCAAAAGATGACGAGCAGGAAAAGGAAGGGTATCCATATCTTCAACAAACCTGGCTCTGGTTATCTGCTCCCTTCCCCTGTAATAAAGCCCATCAATCTTCTCAGGAGCAACCCCGGATGCAAGCTCAAGCATAGGTATCTCGCCCTCACCAATGATCACGTAATCAATCATGTTTTCACAACGTTGTCCCTCGTATGGCAACAAAACATGTTCAGGCATGGTTGATGGGTATGCCCCGCCAATTACCAGAGGGATGTTGGGATAGCTTGCCTTAATTTTTACGCTTAATTCCCGAATGATTTGAGCATGGTTGATAAATGGTGCAGTTATGCCTATAATATCCGTGTCTGGCTTGATACGGCTAACAATCTCATCATAGCTCAGTCCAATTCGATACACCCTCTGGTATTTTGTAGACACACGATGAGCATTCCGATTGCCTTCAGCCATGCTGTCGATAATCTCCACAAGATGACCATGCTCAATCAAATAGGCAGCAATATAACCCAATCCCAGATTATTGGAGATGATTGGTGTCCTGTCCATGTAATACCATGGGGGACAGATTAATGTAATGTGCATGGTTAACCTCCGACTTGTGGAAGCAGACAGATGATGATAGGCAAGTGATTTGGGCGGGGAAACCCCGCCCCTACTCCCTACTTCTTCCACTACTCGGTTACTTTCTACTGAATCGGCAATCTAACCACAAATGTTGTTCCTTCACCCATCTTGCTTGCAACCTCAATACTGCCATCATGTGCCTCAACAATACGCTGACAGATGGACAGTCCCAGTCCTGTGCCCTTGCCCTTTGTAGTAAAAAATGGGTCAAAGATATGCTTAAGGCTTTCTTCTGGTATCCCCTTGCCAGTATCAGAAACGATTATCTTGATAAACTCCCCTTCCTGCTCGCTTCTAATCACTAACCACTTACCACTAACCCCTGCCATTGCCTCAGCAGCATTCTTGACCAGATTAATCACCACCTGTTCAAGCCGCTCAGAATCAGCCAGAATATCAGGCAATCTGCTGGATAACTCCTGCTGAACCTCAATATTGGCAAACACCTCATCAGGCAATTCAGCCAGTGCCTTTTTAATTACCTCATTTATATTTACGCTGCTTCTCTCCAATCGAGGTGGTCTGAAGAAGTGCAGCAGGTCATCAAAGTAGTTAACTGCCCTTTGTCCAGCATCATCCATCTTTAGAATAATCTGTTGAGCCTCATTATTCTCAGGCAAAATGTGTTTTAGGTAATAAAGCCCTGCCTTAATAACAGCTAATGGGTTTTTTATCTCATGGGCTGATTCCTCGGCAATTCGGGTGGCTACAGTCATACGCTCAGCATAGATGAGTTGAGCCTCTTTTTCCCGAATCTGTCTTGTCTGCATCTTTATCCTATCCGAAAGATACCCGCTCACTATTGCTGCTGCATAGAAGAAGATAATCCTGGCAAGCATTACCGCAATAACATAACCCTTCTCCTGATATATGGCCATGGTTATGCCCTTAACATGGACAGGAGGCAGAATATTAAGGCATTCAAGGGTAATTAAAGCCGTAACCGTGATACTTGACAGGGTAGTGATGATAATGCCTGCCCTTGTTGAGATAAAGATACTTGCCACAAGAATGAGGACCAAATAGTTGATGGGGAATATAGTAGCGGCTAACCCTCCCTGAAAATGGACAGCTATTGTAATAAACAGAATGTCTATGCCCAACGAAATATAGGCAACAAAATACAGATACAATCTTTTCCTTATCAAGAAGAGATAGATGAAATTTAAGATAAAGATGGATACAGAAATATAAACAAAGAACAGGCTAAATGGATCAACCCCGGTAAGCATCTTTATAACAGCTATAATTGTTGCCAGACCATACAGGACAAATCTGGCAATAATCAGCCATTCCATCTTTCTGGCAAACTCTTCTCGTTCTTCTATAGTTTCTATGGTTTCTCTGGTATTCATTTAGATAGCCTCATGGGAGGAAATACGAAATGCGAAATTTCAAGGCTTTTATCTATACTTATTACTGGTTACTGGCATAAATTGCGATTTTTCTTACTAACGGTCATAACCGTTCCCTACCTATACGACAAACATGTGGACTACTCCGTTTGGACAATTCGATATCCTTGATTTCATCAAGAATAGTTTTGAATAGTTGCAAAATTCACAGGTTATGACCAATTAGAGTATGCTTTTCCGTATTCCGCGTTCTTACTTTCGCATTTCATATATTGCCGATAAATTGCCGATAAATTGCCGATAAAACGTATGACCTCCCACGGTTAGAAGGATCTGCCACAATCAGCCATTTATCCTCTGTCCATTTCTTCAAAAGTATTCTGACCATCCGCGTTGAAAGCCCAAGTGCTGCTGCTGCATCCTGGGTTGTAATCCTATCCTTCTTCGCAAAGAGTGAAAGCACCACGCGTGCCCTATGATCCAGTTGTCGTAATTCCTCTGGCTCTGCTGGCATACTTTTTTCAGCATATTTAACTGCTTCATCCTTAGCCTGATTAAATACCTTAGCCAGAAGTATAACAAAATACTCTGTCCATGAAGTCAAGTCTGCATTAGCCCGGCCATGGTAATAATTGTGATGTTCGTGTACCATAAGTGAGTTGTAGTAATTTGCCAGATCCCTTGCGTGATACTCTTCCATGGAAAAAAAACCATTGAGCCCATAGTTATCCCTTTGCAGGATAAATGTTGCCAAAAGCCGGGCTGTTCTGCCGTTACCGTCGTAATAGGGATGAATTGTAACAAATTGATAATGCACAAGCGAGGCAATAATAGGAACAGGGATATGCTCTTTTTCTGCATATCTAACCCAGCGTACCATCTCAGCCATGAGATTTGGCACATCCTTTGCTTCAGGAGGCAGGTAGACAATTCCGCCTGATGCTGAATCCCGAATAACATTTTGCCTTTCACGATACGGTGTTGGTTTGACTCCCTTCCCCTTGTCCACAATCGCATGAAGCCGTTTGATTAAATCCTCACTAAACTCAATTTTCCTATCAGCCCAGTCATGGATCTTAAGAATTGCGTCCCAATAGTTACGCACCTCGCTCACATCCCGTTCTCTGCCATGAAAATCATGAAAATACGGTTTCTTTTTCTCAATGACTTCCTGTGCTTCTTCCATGGTTAACCTGTTACCCTCAATGCGAGTAGAATAATGCGTTGAACGGATACGTGCCCTATATCGCAATTCTGCTTCAACAGCAGGCGATAAAGGCATATGCTCAACCACAGCATTAGCTGACTCAATATCCATCAATGCCCGGGCAATTGCAGGATTGATGGTATAGATCGGTTTCCAGATACCCTGATTTTTATTCATACATAATCCTCATTGAGACATGCTTGCATTACAAGTCAGCTTTATCTCACCATCAAACAGTAATAAATCTTTCTATTTGCTCTTTCTCTTTTAACACACTAAATGCAGAGTATGGGATTTTCAAATGAATAATTGGTTCAGGAACAGGTTTCTTCTTCTCTAACAATAATTCAATCGTTGTCCACTTCACATCTTCTAAATTCTTCAAAGCTTCTTCAATTGTTTCGCCATCGCCCAGACATCCACATAACTCAGGGATTTCTGCACAATACCCATAGCCATCTTCTTCAGGGATAGGGACAATTTTTATGGAATATTTGAGATTCATGTAATAATTAATATCCTTTTTCATTCTAATCCATCCTCCTTTCTAAAATCTCAATAGCCATCAATGCCTTTTTAATATAGATTGGCTTTACCTGTTTATCTTTATGAGGTTTTGGGATAACAACATTCTTTTCGAGTTTTTCATGGTAGAATATGTAGTGACTGCTACCTCTTCTGGCTTGCCGTTCTTCAAATCCTATATCCAAAAGAAATTGTTCGATCTCATCAAAACGAACATTTTTAGGATTATTCTTAATCTTTTCGAATAACTTTTCTATTTTGCTCATTCCTTTTCACCATACCCTGTCAATTTAACCACAAATATTGGAGGTAGCACCTCTGGCATTTGTAATCGTTCAAGTCAGCTTTATCTCACCTATCTCACCCTCTATCTAACTTAACTGCTGCCTGCTGCACTGCCGGCAATCTAACCACAAACGTTGTTCCCTCACCCATCTTGCTTGCAACCTCAATCTCACCATCATGTGCCTCAACGATACGCTGACAGATGGCCAGTCCCAGTCCTGTGCCCTTGCCCTTGGTAGTAAAAAACGGGTCAAAGATACGCTTCAAGTCTTCCTCTGCTATCCCTTTGCCGGTATCAGAAACGATTATCTTAACAAACTCCCCTTCCCTTTCACTCTTCACTCTTAACTCTCCACTCTTCACTCCCCCCATTGCCTCAGTCGCATTCTTGACTAAGTTAATTACCACCTGTTCAAGCCGATTAAAATCAGCCAGGATACCAGGTAAACCGCTGGCTAATTCCTGCTGGACATCAATATTGGAGAATATTTCAGCAGGCAGTTCATCCAATGCCTGTTTTATCATCTCATTTATGCTTACCTCACTCTTCTTTAATTCAATAGGCTTTGCAAAATCCAGCAGGTCATTAATGTAGACAACAGCCCTTTGTGTGGCTCTATCCATCTGGGAGATGGTTTTTTTAGCCTCATTATTATCCTCAGGCAAAATCTTTCCCAGATAATAAAGCCCTGTCTTGATAACCGTTAATGGATTTTTCACCTCATGGGCAGCCTCTGAGGCAATTTGAACTGCTGCGGCAAGCCTTTCTGTCTTTATAAGCTCCTTTTCCATCTGCTTGCGTTCAGTGATGTCACGGAATATCCCCTGAATGATTGGTTTTTCTTTAATTAATGTTACTGTAGCCGTAATAAGAACAGGCTTAATATTGCCTGATTTGGTTATTACCTCTGCCTCATCCTCTGCCCAGCCCTTATGTTCAATATGTTTTTTGAACATATTCATGTAAATTTCAGCCTTTTCTGGTGGATGAATCTTTGCTTGATGATGTCCAATAATCTCGTCCCTTTCTTTTTCCAGAAGCAGTTCTGCAGCTTTATTACAATTAGTAATCAAACCTGTCAGCGGGTCTGCAAGAAAAATGGCATCTCTGGCATTTTCAAATATCAGCCTGAATTTCTCCTCGCTTTCTACCAATTTCTCAGTGCGTTCTTTTACCAACC
>JASEHA010000159.1 GCA_030018795.1 bacterium | reverse complement strand
TAGAGTTTAAATTAGCAGCATAAACCTGTGTGGTAAATTTCAACCGCACAGGTCGCAATTATATCATCTCTCTGCGACACTGAAGGGTTGACACTATTTTGTGTACAAAGCTTATTGCCCTATGTCCCTGAAACGACTATAGTTACCTCTCTGGCAATATTTATTGCCAATTGGATTTTTTTGTTGCCAACCATAGAAACACAAATTTTTGCGTCTCTACTGGAGAAAACTCAAATGAACACTATCCCCCTTTTTTCCATAGCCATTGCCTACATTATTGGCATTGTGCTGGCAAGATATATTCACATTGGGATAGGATGGATATATGGTGTCTGTCTGAGTATGCTCTGCCTGTCCATTATATCCTCAAGGGGCAAAAACTATTTTCTCCTATTAACAGCCCTGATGATAGGCTGGCTATTTTATAGCCTGGATGCACACCTTCCGCAAGAGGTGCTACCCCTGCCTGCAAACCATATCAGTCATTTCACAGGTTATAAGAGAACAATTATTGGCAGCATCATTGATCATCCTCAAACATATGGGGGTAATGCCTCTGGCTATGGTCGGACACGGTTTACTCTGGAGGCAGAATCAATCGCTGCTCAAGATGTTAATGAGGTGTTCGGGTCCAAAGACCCTCTCTGCCACAAACTATGCGGCAAGCTTCTGGTTACCTTGCCATGGATAGATAACAACCTCAAATACGGGGACAAGATATTATTAACCGGAGAATTACAAAAACCTTTTTCCCTAAAGAATCCTGGTGGATTTGACTATCGTCAGCACCTTGCTCATCAGAAAATACTTGTTACCTGCTGGATACGAGGGGAAAATGGAATAAAACGGATTGGATATGGCCGAGTAAATCCGATAATAACATTCTCTGCTATGATAAAAGATTATGCTGTAGGAAGCATTTATCAATTGCTTCCAGAGCCGGCATCATACTTTCTGGATGGTGTTATCCTTGGAAACCGTACTCAGTTGCCAGAGCATATGCAGGAATGGTTTGCAGACACTGGTACACTGCATGTTCTGGCTGTTTCAGGGATGAATGTAGCCTTAGTTGTCATCACCTTTTTCTTCTTCTTTCGTCTGTTTAGGATGAATAAAAGGCTTGCTTATTTGTTGAATATCCCTGTAGTCATCGTATTTTGCCTTGTAACCGGTTGTGTGCCCTCAGTCTTAAGGGCATCCTTGATGGCAATTATCTTCCTGATAAGTCGCAACCTGTTAGAAAGAGACGTAAATATCTACCATGTAATCGGGTTAGCAGCATTGATCTGTCTTGTCCCATGTCCACAGATGGTTTTTGACTTAAGTTTTCAGCTTTCATTCCTGGCTGTTCTGGGAATCGTTTATCTTGCCCCGATTATATCTGACAGGCTGCTGTTTTTTCTACCCAGATGGCTTTCACTAACCATTGCCACCACACTTGGTGCCCAACTCTCAACAACCCCGCTTCTATCCTATTCCTTTCACAAGATGTCTCTTATCTCTCTGGCAAGCAATGCCATTGTTGTTCCTCTGGTAGGCTTGATTACCCCTCTTGGATTAATAAGCTTTGGCTTAAACATGATTTCGTATAAATTGGCCTGGCTGGTTGCATACCTCAATTCCCTACTAATTACTCTGCTGTTAATCTGTGTCGAATTCTTTGCTTCTATCCCCTATGCCTGTATCCCTGTGGCCTCTCCATCGTTTATGGATATAGCCCTCTATTATCTGGTACTAATAACCATAAGGCATGTAGACAAAACAGGGTGGAGAAATGCTGGATTAATCTGTCTGATAGCAGCCAACCTTTTCTTCTGGGAGCAGGTATCAATAAACAAAGACAGGACTGGGCTTACAGTCACATTTCTTGATATAGAAAAAGGGAGTGCAGCCTTTCTTGAGTTTGAGGATAGCAAAAAAATGCTGATTAACATCAATGCCAAAGAATGGGACATGAAATATATTGTTTTACCGTTTCTACAGGGAAGAGGTGTAAAAACGATTGATGTAGTCATAGGGGATACAGTGGCACTGGATAAAAAGATTAAGATAGGGCTAAAATTGGGAAAGGATATTCCTTCTGGCAGGATTACTGGCTTCAGGATGGGGCATATTATTACAAGTTCCAGAGGCATAAGCATAGACTATGGCCAGGAGAGAGGAGAGAAAGGGGTCAGGTTTTTATTTCCTTTTTTCCCCTTATCAAAGACTGTCCGAGAGTTCTCTGATTCATCAGGCAAACAAATTATTCTCAATCTACCTACCCGCAAAATTGCTACGGAGTTGCAGCACAAGGTAAATGCAGGGGTGGTAGTGGTGAATAAGGGTTGTAACTGGCAGGACAACAAGGGTTCACATGTCGTTAAGATTGAAGAAAAGGGGGCAGTAATAGTTACAACAGATGGGGAGGATGTGAGTGTGAGAGGCTGTGCTGATGAATGACTTTTGAGCTTGTATGAACAGGAACTTACCACAAAAAACACAAAAATACAAAAAACACAAAGACACACAGACGAAGCTTGTATGCGATTTAAGACCAGATCAGATTACGCCTCTTTGCCTTTTCAACATATGAAAAAATCTGTTCCATGGTAAAAGGATACATATCTGAATTTTTTTCATAATTTTCATAATAACCCTGATACCATCTTACAGTTTCATCCATAGTTTCATCAAGGTTATAAACAGGATACCACTGAAGAATATTCTTAGACTTTGTACAATCAAGCGACAAATAATTTGCTTCATGCGGCTGTATTTGATCATTTGCAGGATGCCATGTTCCCTTGTTCCATCTTGCAATAATTTTCTCCACAAGTTGTTGAACCGTTACATGTCCCTGGTGTTCAGGACCAAAATTCCAGGAAGAACTATATCTTTTTGCATCCTGACACATCAATGATGCCAGATGCAAATAACCGGATAATGGTTCTAACACATGCTGCCATGGTCTGATTGCCTGAGGATTGCGCAATATTACTGGTTTATTTGTGCTTATTGCTCGAATAATCGTTTATAATCTAATATATTGCCAATAACACTGCTGGCGATATGCTCATTTAATTTAGTTGTTTCAAATAAACTTGGGGTAGTAGTCGGAGGCAGGGAATATCCAATTACCCTTGCCCCCAATTCTTTCAACCATAACGATAGCCATGATCCCTTAAAACCAGTATGTCCGGTAACAAGTACATTTTTCCCCTTAAACATGCCACAGAACAGGCAGAACAGCTTGTCCATATTAATCCCATACCTTCCATGGGGCTTTTTTCCCATCCCACAATTCTTCTAAAATATTTTTCTCTCGCATGGTATCTACCGGTTGCCAGAAACCACGATGTTGATAAGACATCAACTGTTTATCTGAGGCAAGCTGTATTAGTGGTTCTCTTTCCCAAAGAGTCTCATCCCCTGAGATATACTTAAATATTTCAGGCTCAAGCACAAAAAAACCACCATTAATCCATGCCCCATCGCCTGATGGTTTTTCAGAAAACTTGCGTACATGGTAATTATTATCAATATCAAGAAGTCCAAATCTTCCAGGGGGTTGAACAGATGTTAGTGTAGCCAATTTACCATTTTTAGCATGAAAATCAACCAATTCTTTGATATTTACATCCCCTACACCATCCCCATATGTGAGCATAAATGTTCCATCTACATACTTTTGTATTCGCTTAATCCTGCCGCCGGTCATTGTCTCCTGCCCTGTATCAATTAATGTTACCCGCCATGGTTCAGCATATTGTTTCAGAGTTTCTATCGAATTGTTTGACATGTCAAATGTTACATCACTCATATGTAAAAAGTAATTGGAGAAATACTCTTTTATAGCATATCCTTTGTAGCCTAAGCAGATAATAAAATCATTGAACCCATAATGGGAATATATCTTCATGATATGCCACAAAATGGGTTTACCGCCTATTTCAACCATTGGCTTTGGTCTTAAAACAGTCTCTTCACTTAATCTTGTTCCATATCCGCCAGCAAGGATAACAACCTTCATCTAATCACCACCTGGTATCACAAGCAGTCTGCTTGTGATTTATACTGCTCAAGCTGGAAGCTCGAGTTACAACTCCTTTACTTTTTTTAACCTTTGCATAAAGCTATCTTTCTTAAACTTAGTCTTCCATTCGTGCATAATCAGCCAGCCGCCAAAACGAATGCCGCTGTTACGCCATTCCCGATGCCAATCTTCCCAGCTTTTTTTAATATTATGTAAGCAAAATATTAAGCGGGGAAAGGATAAAACAGTTATTCCAATCATGAATAGATTTCTAAACCGATAGAACTTGCCCATAATCTTTCCTGCAGCCAGCTGCATATCCTCTGGTTCCAGTGGCTCATCAGGCTTAAATAAAGGGAAATTCCCATCATAATATTCCCAGCCAATCTCTTCCAATGGATAAACCCGTCCCTGTTCCACAAGTCTTTTTCTTAATTCCGTCCCAGGTAATGGGCCAGTCAAAAGAACTTGAATAGTATCAATTCTTGTTTTGTGTATAAAACTCTTAAATTGTTTTATTCGTTCCCTGGCAGACATCTTAAAATCAACACCCTCTTTCATTGGGTATCCGAAAATAAACATTCCGTGAATCAAAAAGCCAAATTTATGAAATACTCGAGTCATTGCTACCATATCTTCTGGTTTAATGTGTTTATTCATGGCTTTCAGCTCTTCTTTAATAGGAGATTCAAACCCAATTGCTACAGTTTTAACCCTTGCCTCTCGCATAGCTTGAAGAAGTTCTGTGTCCTTGGCTCTATCCAGCCGTATTTGAACGGTTAGATTTATTTTTTTTCGTATTTTTTGTAGATAATCCCTGAGCATATGACAACATCGAATGGTTTCAACCCTATCCTGACCAAAAAGATCATCTACCACAAAGAATTCTTTTGCATTCTTGGTTTCGATAAGAAGGCTTATCTGCTCTACCAATCGTTCTGCAGGTGCATATCGAGGTTTACCCTTAACCATGCAAAATTCACAATTTGAGCCACAACCCCGAATCCTGCTTACAGGATAGACATTAATCATAGCGTATCTTACCAGAGAAAAATCAGGGATTGGAAGCTTATCAAAATCTGTAATTGGCTCTCTGGGAGGGGTATAGAAGACATTATTATCCTTGAGATAGGCAATTCCGTTGATTGTCGATGGATCGGTTTTTTCCTTTAGACAGGTCAATAATTCTTTTATGACTTCTTCGCCCTCACCAGTAATGACATAATCTATTGCCCGATTTAATCCATCAGCAATATTTTCGTCTACAAAAAAATGGTATCCTCCAACAATCGTGGAGACACCCCAACCCTTATAAAGAGCAGCTAATTCATAAAGCCTGGGCACAGTACTTGTTAGTCCGCCATAGAACCCAACCACATCTGCTGGTCTTAGTTGTTGAAGGTATTCATGATCAGGCATCCCAAGGCTATTTTTAGGACCATATCTACGATAATTATTCTCATCAATAATCTCTACATCCCAGCCTTCCATCTCGTTAACACTGGTAGCCACGCATACTGGACCCAAGGCTGTAGTGTTTTTTGCTACATGAGAATAGATGTTAAAGGCTGGATAGGCAGGAATTATCATCCTGAATCTGCATCTTTTTCTGGAAAATATCGGCATATGTTACCCTCACACTACCAAAATTAAAAGAATATGTGTATTATACCTTATTTAACATGTTTAAGTCAAGGAAAATTTTTAAGGACTGCATATTCGATAAAGCCAACTGCCTCATAATACCTCATGTAAAAAGAGCCTTGTTGCATTGGCATCCAGTCAAAAGCCAAGGATTTGATTGGCAGAGAAAAAAATTTATATTTAACTCGATGTTCAAGTTTTTGGGCTCTTTAACGAATCGTGTGGGTAAGGTAATGTCAAACGCATCCAAATATCA
>JASEHA010000158.1 GCA_030018795.1 bacterium | reverse complement strand
TACACAATAAGAGACATGAAAGACGTTGCAATCAGTCCAGAGCACCAGTCACCAGAGCACCAGTTAACTGGTGACTGGTGCACTTGCTTGCTTGGTCACCAGTAAAAACTTGAACATCGAGTAATATAATATTCTCTCTTTTCAATAAAAGCCTACTTAGAAAATTCTTGTTGTAGAGACGTGATTAATCGCGTCTCTACTGCACCACACATATCCACAATTGTGGATAAAATCGACAAAACTTTGCTATCAGAGGGAATTATGGGATTTAGATGCGTTTGCTCTGCGATTATAGTCGAAATTATTTGACAAAAATTTCGATTATATGTTATACTATAGGAAAATAGGTTGTAGGTAGAGAGGGATTATGCCATTACAGTTTAAACAGCTTGAAATATAACAATGTGGCTCAAATGAAAGAGATTATGCCTTCAATCCCTGGTGGGAAGGAAGGGATCTGGGTGGTGGGTGAGATTAGCTTACAAGTTATTATTGGGCACAATATTATGTAGTGGCAATTATACGTCTTTCACCACCAAAATTAAAGGATACCAAATGATACAAAAAAATACCTTTCCAAAAGTAGAGATTGTTACTGAATGGTCAAATGGGTCTAATTATGCTGCCTGCCGTTTGTGTTATAAACGCGATGTGCCAACCTGTTTGACTGAAAACGGCAGGCTATGTATTAATTGTGTGATTTCTGAGCTTAAAAAGATGGCTGCAAAGAATAACCTGACCGAATGGACATCCCCACAAATTATCCATGTTTTGAGTTCTGCAGGCAATGTCCGCTGGCGGTTATTGTTTCTCTGGAGATTTAAGGAGGTATTTGAGATTGTTTCAGAGAAAAGCCCTGCAGATGTCGATGCCTTGTTAGTCGCTCTTGTGCATAATTTAGGATGTGTCCACCAACACCCCCTTGCCAGTGCAATCTATGAGGCAGCTATTGAAGCCTGTGTCAGCCTTGACAAAAAAATATTACCCACATTATTTCAGGTGTGTAAACCAGAGCCATGGCAATCATATGCCAATATCATTCTTGCTTGCTCCTTAGTTGCCCCAGAGGATGAAAGGGTGCAAAACCTGATCCAAAAGGCTGTGTATCATTCCAACCCAATGGTGCGTAAACATGTGCTCAATATTATTGCCAATCATGATTTTAATTGGGGAAAGGATGTGCTTAAACATCTTGCAAATGATCAAAACAAAGATGTCTCTGCCTCTGCCGCAAAAATCATACTAAACCTGAACCTGCTCAATCTCAAAAGGATAACTATATCAAAGGGAATAACTGAGGATGAATTTGCCGAAATAGAAAGAACAATCGAACATGATTATCCTGCTGATACCCTTAAAAAGATATATAGACAATATCTAAAAGATATCTTTAAGGACAGTAACCCTCAGAAAAAGGGTGAGATTGTATCTGCCATGGCTATTGCCCTTGCAAATAAGGATTTGCTACAAAAGTTACTATCTTCTCTCCCGGAGAATGTAAAAAAGATATTAAATATTATTGTCTGGGAGGGTGGGAAACACACTATCAAAAAGCTTGAAAAAAAGTTTGGGATACATATAGAAGAGGAGGATAAATACCGCAGATTAACCATTTACGATGTCTATCTATTATTTCGGGTTAAAGAAGACTATTATAACAAGAAGGATAGCAGCTTGTATCTTTCAGATGAGCTGAGAAAGATGATTAAAAGATGCCTGCCACCGCCAGATGGATATTATCTTACCCCCTTAGATACCAGTAAGTCACCTTTCGTTTATACAGATAATTCCATGATTCTAAGGCAGTTGTCCCTGTTTGCCGCTTACATCAAACAGGGGAACATAAGTTTTAATAAAAACCAGACCAAAGCAATGAAAGTCTCTATTAAAACAATGACAAAATCCTGTCATATTCAGGAATTTTATGGTGATAAAGAGCTGGAATATATGAAAACTCAATTGATCGTTGATTTCCTGATAATGGCTGATATGAAAGAGATAGGCAATCCGATTAATGGCTTAAAGCAATTGTTTGATAACTTTTTCCAGTACAAAGGACTAAAAGACTACCAATTACGCAGTTTATTGTCTCATATAAAGGGTGATGCCTATTGTTATGGTTATTGCGAACCACATGAAAAAGGGGTAAGATTATCTTTCTTTAACCTCTTAAAGGAAATGTCAGACTGCCGATGGTATTCTGTAGAAAATGTGATTAAACATTGCTTTTATAATGACATATATCTGGATATAGTTGACCGGGCTGTAGCCAGTAGATACCTATATTATAATGCACCTTATACTTATGGTTACAGAAGGGCTGAGATATTAGAAGAACTTTATAACGACGCTATAATCATACCCTTGATTAAATCTGCTATGTTTTTGTTTGCTGCCTTTGGTTTGATTGATATTGGCTATAATGTTCCTAAGAATCCATTTTTACAGGAAAAGGGGCGCGAATACCTTTCTGTTTTTGACGGCTTGCAATATGTAAGATTAACCAGATTAGGTGCTTATGTCCTGGGTTTGACTGAAAAATATGAAATGGAAGGGATTGAAGAACAGAAGGCAAACCTTGTCCTTGACGAGCAAAGACTGCTTATTCATATGGAAGGGGAAGATGTTCTTAAACGGATTGCCCTGGAGAAGATTGGCGAAAGGATAAGCAATGCTTACTATCGTGTGGATTGCAACTCATTTCTCAAAGAATGCTTCTCTGAAAAGGATATTCAGCAAAAGATAACATATTTTAAGGAGTATATCTCTTCAAGCCCGCCGCAGATATGGCAAGATTTCTTGAATGGTATCTTGAGAAGGATTAATCCATTGACCATTGAAGCAAATACAGTGATATACAGGTTAAAACCTGACAAGGAATTAATCTCACTTATTGCCACAGATGAGATATTAAAGAAGTATATCCTCAAGGCAGAGAATTATCGTATCCTTATTGAGGCAGCACATTTCAATAAGATTAAGAAAAGGCTTGGAGAATTGGGATATTTTGTGGGTAATATATGACTCTGTTGAGTACCAGAGCACCAGGCACCAGAACACCGCGAGAACTGGTGCACTGGTACTCTGGTAACAAGCAAGCTTCCAGCTTGTGCATTATCAGAAGGGGGGAATATGCTAACTGCTTGCGATAGAACGAATATCATTGGCATAACACTTGGTGATGTTTGCGGTATTGGTCCTGAGGTTGTGATTAAGGCAATAAACCTGTTGCAAGGCAAGCATCAATCCCTCCCACTGTTAATTATTGGAGATGCCATGGCTTTTAAGCATTTTTGTGCCATGTGGCTTGATGGCTGGGATATTCTCTCCATTGATGACCCATCTGCTGCCAGATTTGAGCCAGGCATTCTGAATGTCCTTGACCTGAAGAATATTAACCTCAACCATCTCACCCAGGGCAAGATCTGCCCTGAGGCAGGCAGGGCATCAGTAGAATACATCAAGACAGCCGTCAGCCTGGCATTATCCGGTAAAATCTTAAAAGTAGTTACTGCTCCAATCAGTAAGGAGGCAATTCATAAGGCAGGTTTTTCTTACCCTGGTCATACCCAGTTATTGGCTGAGCTTACCTCTGCTGAAGAAACTGAATACGCCATGATGTTCTATTCCAGTAAGCTAAAGGTTATCCTTACCACTATTCATGTTGCCTTAAGGGATGTACCCGGGCTGATTACTCAAGAGATGGTGTTAAAAACCATCAGGTTGGCTGATAGGTCGCTGAGGCATGATTTTGGGATACAATCACCACTTATCACGGTTGCCGGGCTTAACCCACACGCTGGAGAAAATGGGGCATTTGGCAGAGAGGACATGGAGATAATCAAGCCAGCCATTGATCTGGCTGCTTCTGAGGGGATTAAGGCTTTTGGTCCATACCCGCCAGACACCGTGTTCTTGCAGGCAGTAGAAGGCAGGTGTGATATTGTGGTTGCCATGTATCATGACCAGGGGCTTATCCCATTAAAGCTATTAGCCTTTGATAAGGCAGTCAATGTTACTATTGGATTACCCATCATCAGAACCTCACCAGATCATGGCACTGCCTTTGACATTGCTGGCAAAGGGGTAGCAAATCCTCAGAGTATGATAGAGGCGATAAAGCTGGCGGCAAGAATGGGGGCAAGTGAAAGGCAATACTGTTCGGAATGAATTTTGGTAACACTTTAGATATCTCAGTGCACCAGACACCAGAGCACCAGAACACCAGTTAATAGTCACCAGTGCACCAGTTAAATTCTTGACTGGTGTTCTGGTGCTCCTTTATTCTGGTGCACTGGTGTCTGGTGACTGGTGCACTTTTACTCTGGTGATTAGGAGGCTTAAATATTGATAAAAAATGCCGCTTCATTAGAAAAGGCAGTTCTTGTTGGGGTAAAACTCTCGCATCAAGATGAACAAAGTGTGAAGACATCTATGGAAGAGCTGAAGGATTTGACAAGAACAGCTAACGGTCAGGTAGTAGCTATTGTCAGCCAATCCAGGCAAAGTCCATCTTCACGCACATATATTGGTCAGGGCAAGTTATTGGAGATAAAAGAGATTTGCCTTGAACATGAAGCAAATACTGTTATCTTTGATAATGAATTAACCGGATCTCAGGTGAAGAATCTTACCCGTGAGATTGACTGTAAGGTGATTGATCGAACAGAGCTTATCATGGATATCTTTGCCGCACAAGCCAGAACGGCTGAGGCAAAGATTCAGGTTGAGCTTGCTCAATTAAAGTATCTTCTGCCGCACTTAGTGGGCAAGGGCATTGAACTCTCACGGCTTGGCGGGGGGATTGGCACAGTAGGGCCAGGTGAGACACAATTGGAATATGACCGCCGCCGGATTTATCAAAGGATTAGCACCCTTAATCGGGCAATCAAGAACGTTCAGCAAAGCCGTAAACAACATCGGCTTTCAAGAAGGGATTGCCCTGTTGGTGCAATTGTTGGTTATACCAATGCAGGCAAATCAACCCTTCTTAATGCCCTGTCCAGGGCATCTGTTCAGGTACAGGACAAGCTATTTACCACCCTTGACCCAACTACCAGAAAGATTCGGCTGGATAAGGTAAGGGAGGTTTTTCTGACAGATACGGTTGGTTTTATCCAAAACCTCCCCCATCATCTTGTCTCAGCCTTTTCTTCAACCTTAGAAGAGGTTACAGAGGCTGATTTTCTTTTGCATGTTATTGATATTGCCTCACCATACTTAGAATTGCAGACCGAGTCTGTCTTAAAGGTTCTTCATGAGCTAAAGGCTGATACCATCCCTCGAATTACAGTATTAAATAAGACAGACAATATGGACTCACTCTGGCTTTGTGAACGAATGCTCCATCAATTCCAGCCAGCAGTCTTAACCTCTGCCCTGCATGCTCAAGGCATGGACAAACTGATTGACTCTATCCTGAGACTGCCGATGATGAGGATGAAAAGTGTCCACATAGATGTGCCTATAAACAATCAAGAACTGCTTGCATGGATACAGCAGCACGCCAATATACTCTATCAGGAATATCAGGATACGGTTATCAGCATGGATCTGGAGATGTTACCTGTAGCTGCTGCAAGACTGAAAAAATTGAGTGGTGTCTAAGTTTAATAGAACACGGATGACACGGATTTAATGGATTTTTCACTGATTTTCTTTATCTGTGTTAATCCGTTCTATCCGTTCTATCCGTGCAATCTGTGTTCTATCCTCTTTCCTATATCGCCTTCTCGCTCGACAATTTCCTCCTCCTACTTCTTTCGAACAATTCGGAATCAACAAGTATCAGCCTTTTTCATTATGTCTCTACTTCCCCCATTATGATATGCTTGGAAATAGAAAAAGCAAAGGCAAAAGGAGAGATATGATAAAGTTGGTTCTTTAACAAATCGTGTGGGTAAGCCCATGTCAAACGCATCCAAATACCA
>JASEHA010000157.1 GCA_030018795.1 bacterium | reverse complement strand
GAATATTCTCAACTCCTGTATAGAATTGTGCCATATACGCGGATGCCGCTGTCTTTTCCCAGTTCGTTACTTCTCTGTCTGAAATATTTTTTGACAAAGTAACAACTTCATGGACAACAGTTTCCATGAGATTAAGTTCGATATTAATTTCTTCAAGCAGTTCCTCGTATGTCATAAAGCACTTTTCCTTTTGTTTCGATCAAACGGGTAAAATCGTTAGGGGGACTTAACGGAATAATATCAACCGGAATATGAAGTTCATTTTCAACTTGACCGGCAAATTCATATATTTTCCAGCCTTTAATTCCGTCACAGGCAATATCTATATCACCTGCACTATTTGGAGTTTCTGTATAACTCCCAAACATGATAAGACAATTTGCTCCGTAATCTTTAGACAATTTTATAATTCTCTCAATTATTGAAGAATATGACACTGCTATAAGTCCTCCTTTATGAGACATGAAAGACGTTGCAATCAGTTTTTATCGAATCTTACTCTCCCTCGACAACTTCCTCCTGCCACTTCTCTCAGACAATTCGAAATCAACAAGTATCAGCCTTTTCTTCATCACTACTACTGGTCCATGACATTTGAATTTGTAGAATACCTTAATATGAAACCACAAGGAGGTAGCCCCTCTGTCAGAGGTGCTACCTCTGCCAGAGGGGCTACCTCTGCCAGAGGGGCTCCCTCCTTGTCCCTACCTCTTTAAGACCACAAACGTAACTCACAAAAACAAATGGCATGGTGTGTGCTAACAGCCTATCTACCTATCCTGTCTCCCCTGCTCAATAATAACAACCTCTACCCTTCGATTCTTAGCCTGCCCATCAGGTGTATCGTTGGAAACAATTGGTTTAGTATCTGCATATCCCTTTATCTCTATTCGTTCTGAGGGGATACCTTTTTGAACAAGATACCAGTATATAGTCTTTGCCCTTGCCTCAGAAAGTTCTTGATTGGAATGAAAGACCGGTGTATCAATCGCTCGATTATCTGTATGCCCCTCAATTCGTATCCTAATTTGAGGATAGCAATTCATAAATTCTGCCAGAGCATCTAATTGTTTATAAAGCTTTGCATTTATCATGGCACGTCCTGTATCAAACCTGATATCAAATGATGGCAGGATAATTCGTCCAATTCGTCCATCTTTTTGTTCAAGCTTTTCTTTAATCTCCTGCTCAGGTTTTTTTACCTCAGCAGACAGGGTGGCACTTCCAAGTGTTGTCCTGGTTCCTGGTTTAACCTGTTTAACCTGTTCTTGAGTAGCACTTCCAACCGTTGTTCTGGTTTCTGCCTCAGCCTGCTCTTGAATTGTCACCTCTGGCAATGTTTCTGTCCCGGGCTCTGGCAGCTTTGATGATATGGGTGGATGCGGCATTCGTCTTACAGACAATGATACTCGATGGGTTACATCCAATGAACCATATGGAACATAGGCATAATCTAATTGAAACCCGCCAAGCTGCAGCCCCATCCCAGCACTAATACCAGTGGTCATTTCTGATGATTTCCCATGCTTATCTGAGGTTACCTCACTTCTTATCCCTGCACGCAAAGCAAGTGTGTGTGCCAGCAGGTATTCACAGCCAGCATGGACATTTGTCTCTAAGCCTTGAGCCTTATTAGCATCTATATTGAGATTTAGCCCGCCAAGAGAGTAATTAAGCCCTGCCTTGATATTGAATGGCAATGGATAACTATTCTCAATAAATTTTACCTCTGATCCAATATTTTGAACATTTAAGCCAAGCCGCAATCTTCTGGATACCTGCCACAACATCCCTGTATCCACGCCATAAGCAGCTGTTTCTATATCATCCATAGATAGGTGAACATATTTCATGTTTAAGCCAAGTGAAAATTTATTGCCAATCTGCCTGCCCAGTGAAAGACCAAGCAGTGTATTGGCTGCATCAAATGTGCCGAAAATCCCATTCTTGTTTGTGCGTTCAAAGTCATTTGCTGAAAGGTGGCTGATATTAATTCCAAAGCCTGTTTTTGCCCCAATCTGCTGCACAAACCCAACCTGCTCCTGACTTATCCCGGTAAGCCAATCAAGGTGTGTTGCCCCAAACCTTGAGCCCTTGATAAAGCCAAGCCCGGCTGGATTCCAATGCATGGCATAGGCATCATCAGCCAGCCCGCAAAACGCATCACCCATACCAGCAGCCCTTGCCCCTGCCCCAATCTTTAAGAATGTAGCACTGGTAGTATCGTCTGCTGCCATAGCAGAGGGACTGAACGCAAGTAATGTTGTTAAAATAAGTAATAGATATGCCATGTTACCTCACCACCACAAGCCTTTTTACCACCACATCCTGCAAGTTACCAGCTATTGCCTCCAATTTCCAGATGTATATGTCTGAGGCAATATCTGTTATATTCCACTCAATCTCATTGTCAGCATTATAGCCAATACCTTGCTTCTTAATGGTTTGAATAAGCTCTCCGGCAAGGTTGTAGATACTCAAGGTAACATCCGCAGTTGTATTCAAGTAATAGCGAAATGTAATCGCATTTACCTGCTTTGCCGGGTTTGGGTATGAATAGGTCATATCCTTGACCAACAGTTTATCCTTAGTACCAATCCATGTGTATAGGATAATATCCGGAGTGTGTCCAGTAACCATATCAAGCGATTTGTTTGCCTTTCCCCTTTCCCCGCCATCTGCCTCGATGTAGATGGTATCATCTTCTGAATACTCAAATTGTGTCAAATAATCCCGTGTTCTGGCATTAATTATATCTACATACCATCCACCACCTGCACCCGTTGAAAAAGAAAGGGCAGCAGATTTCCCACTTGAGCCCTGCCCATCTGCATCAATGATAGTTACATACACGACTGCATCCTGAGCCGGAATATCTTGACGTTCATATACATAACCAGTAACAAAATAACTCCCAGGAGAGGTATTGATGATGGGCACGCCGGTTTTAATCAGGTACTGTTTCCCTTGATTATCGTCGATAGTCCCTGAGCAGGCCACATTAAAGTAATATAGAGTGTCTGGCTCAAGGTTTTCTACAGTCACATAATGAACATCACGAGGGACATTATCTATAGCTATGCTGCCAAGCGATGTTGTTGTCCCATAGGATACACTACCTGTCCCTTTGCCCTCTGTTCTCCAGCTTACAGTAAATCCTTTATCTGTAACATTGGTTATTCGCAAATGATTGGGAATATCAAATACCAATGGGCCATTGCCTGTCAGGCTGCTGGTAGCCCCTGTTACCTCAAACCTGTAGGAATATGTTCCAGCCTCTGGTAATAGGGTTGAGCAGGTATAGGTAGCACCTGTGGTATATGCCCCTGCTGCATGGGTCATGGAAACTGTCTTTACTATTCTGTCACCCTGACAGATAACTACCTTCGGCTCACCAGCTGGCGGTGCATCACCATCAGCATCTGTATACATGACGTTGTAGGTAAATTTCGTGTAACCATTGGCTGTTCCTGGTGTTAATGGCTTACTTGCCCAGTATAATACTGGCGGGCGTTGAATCGGTGGTGCAGTTGTCCCCATTACTATCTGTGATGGGGCAGATGTATTCCAGACATCATCTGATGCCTGAATAATGAAGTAATATGTTGTTGACGGATTAAGCCCGGTGATAATTACTTGAGTATCAGATACTAATGGTGCAGCTATTCCCCAATCAACAACTCTACTTGATGATGTTGCATATCTGATGTGATAATATGATGCCTTGCCACTATTCCCATCATCACCCGATGCAGCCCATTTTAAGGTAATAGAGTCATGGGTTGAGGTGTAAATAATAGTGCCAGTAACCGTTGCAGGCGGGATATGGTCATGGCACAATTCCATATTACATACCGGTGTATCCTCATCAGTCATCAAAAGTTGGCTGGCCAATCCATCACCTGCACCATTTATCCAGAGGTGCAGATAATCGCCAGCAGGTGAGTATTTGAATTGATTCGATAGCGAAATATCCCTGAAATTAGCCAGTTCCATTGACCATGTACCCGTTGAATCTATCCTTGTAGAGCCAATGGCTGAAACCCCAGTAGTCTGACTGCCATCACCATCCCGCAGTATGGCATAAACCACAGCACCTGATGCCGGCTGTGTGCCACCCTGTTTATACACATTGCCGTAGATCAAGTCATATTCCTCCGGGATAATAGAGCTGCCGGTAGTTATTTCCCTTTCAACTGTTCCATTGTCATAATAATAGGTTGTCAGCTTCTGAAGCCCATCAACCGTAACATAATGGACATCATCAACGGCTGTGTCTGTCGCTGCAGCGTTCGGGTTGGTGCTTTGAGTGCCATAGACTACCTGAGATGAACCAGTCCCTGTTGTTGACCATGAAACCGTAAAGCTTGTATCTGTAACATTGGCTACCTGATGGTCAGGCAAAGACTCAAGGATAATTGGACCATTCTTCAGGCTGAGATGAGCATCACCAATAGTATTTCCACCGTCAAACTGATAGGTATATGCCCCTGGTTGAGCAAATTGTTTGGAAAAGCTATATATTGCTCCAGTTGAATAACTGCCTATTGCTCCAGTTGAATAACTGCCTGGGATAAACAGCATGGTATTGGTGCTTTCAAGGATACCTTCCCGATAGATTCTGAGCTTTGGATAACCAATGATAGGTGGCTTACCATCTGTATCCTGATATAACACCTGGTAGACAATATTCATGCTGCTTGTGCCTATCTCTGTCCGAAGCCCATCATTGACAAAGTTTGGAGTATTCAGCCATTGAAGGGTTGCTGTGCTGGGCACAAGGGTAGTGGCAGCTACAAGATTTGATATTCCTGACCAGTTTGGCACCTCATCACCTGCCTTTATGGCAAAGTAATAACCTGTTCCGGTCATAAGATTTGAGACTTTACATTGTTGAGGTGTTCCAGCTGATTTTGGTTTAGGGACATCAGCAGAGACAATGGATGCCTGAAGCCAGTTGGATTCAAGTAGAGGATTAGCAGAATAACGGATTTCATACTTGGCAGCTATGCCTGTGTTCTCGTCATCACCGGTTGATGTCCACTTAAGAACAACAGATGTTTGTCCAATCGATTCTAATGAAAGTGTACTTATTGCCGCTGGGGCAGTGGTATCGGTTGATATCCTGATATTCTGGCAGGGGTAAATATTAGCTGTATCTGTAATCAGCCTGCCTGTTCCATCTGCACCGCCCTGAACAAAGAGGGAAAGACTGTCGCCTGATGAGGAATAATCAAAAAAATGCAATAGATCATTGGTTCTAACATTAGCCAGAGAAAAACACCAAACACCATTTTGGTCAACAATTGTTGACCATTCTGATGAAGTGCCATGAGAACCCTTGCCATCTGTGTTACAAATCTTAAGATATACAAGTGACTCTTGAGCTACAGAATTATCAGCCTTATATGCTCGACCATATGCAGTGCCTGTTCCTATGGGTATCCCAATGTCTGGACCAGTAGTCAGGGAATAATGCTGCCCTGAATTATTATATATGCTCCCGCTGGAGATGATGTCATAATAGTATGTGGTGTTTGGAGATAGCCCTCCTGAAACCTCAATGTGGTGGGTAGTGGACAAACGATTATCTATAGCCAAAAGATTGATGCTATTTGTACCAGGGCCATAGAGAACAGCTGTTGTCCCGGGGACATCGGTAATCCATGAGATAGTAAATTGACCGGATGCAATATTTGTCTGCTTTATCTCCTTTGGCTGGCTGGCAAAGGCAGGGGTTATCAGGAACAAGCTGGTAAGAAGCAGCATAATTCTAATAAATAGCATTCTATCACCTCCAGCATATTGCCCACCAGACATCAGAGCACCAGTCACCAGTCATCAGAGCATTAGTCAGATTCTTTACTGGTGCTATAGTATCTCGTGACACTTAATCTTCAGGGTAGGGTGGGCAATGCCCACCAAAAAGGTGTAG
>JASEHA010000156.1 GCA_030018795.1 bacterium | reverse complement strand
GATAGAATCCTGGGCTACATTCATCCCATTTACTTGCCGATTTCAGGATTATACAAATATCAAGAATTATCTTGACATATAGAGAATTTTGTGTTATTATTTAATTAGTGGAGGTGGTTAAAATGTATACATCTAAGCCTCTTTCCGGACAAAAGGGTATGGCACTGGCTCTCACCTTGTTTTTCCTTCTTCTCCTGGTAATAGGTGGAATTGTATTTTTTGTTACCAGTCAAACCGAAATCAAACACGGCAGTTCTTATGAGCGTCGATTAGAAGCATTATCTGTGGCTGAATCTGCAGCAGAAAGAGCAATCTGGAAGCTTGGATCAGAGGATTGGGTAAGCTGCAAAGGTGAATGGGATCGTAATTTTGGCGGGGATAGGTCATTACCGCCTGTCAAGATAAAGACAGGTCAGTATATGCGTGTTTCTTTTCCTGAAAAAATATTTGAGGGCAGTGATTATGCTAACGTAAAATTTACTGCTTCTGGTATAATTGGACGGGAACAAGGTGGAAAGGTAATTTCTGTCTGTACCAAACAGATTGAGATAATTGTTAGAGTAGACAGAAATGTAGCAACCAGGATGCCAAAGGTATTTGATTATGCATATTTTCTTAACAATTGGGGCTGGTGGTATTATGCGGGCGGTGAACAATGTCCGGGTAGTATGAGGTCAAACGGCAGATTTGATTTTAAGAAGATATATGGAAACTTCTCACCGTGGAAACCTTCAGAGGCAGTAACAGTTAATGGAAATGTAGAAGCACATCTTGATGTAACATATCTTGATAAATATAATCGCACCTATCTGCCTGCTGGACTGGCTGGCTTAAAAACTCCTCCGCCTGACTATGCAACATACCCATATGCAAAACCAAGCCTGAAAAAAGAGCCTATTCCAAATATGCAGACCATGAAATACTACGAAGACATTGCTAAGGGGTATGACCCGTATACAAAGACATATAACCATCCTCTTGGCAAGATAAGCATAGGTTCTAAGGTGTTTGTAGATGATGGGGTATTTGGTGATGATGAACCTCATGAAAATCTGATTCTGATTGGTACAAAAGATTCGCCTATTGAGATACGTAATTCTGTGGCTATTAAAGGCAATCTGATCATGAAAGGGTATGTTAAAACATTTAATGATGACCCAGGTAAACTGCCATATGCGTCTGTTTATGTTGGCAGGAATATGTATATTGCCGGGGATATAGAATATGTCAATGGACCAGAATGGTCTGCTTATCCCCAGTGGCAAAAGTCTTCTGGTACTGACTATAAGTATCCGGATAATACTACCCTGAATATAGCAGACAATGATGACGGTCTTCCAGGTACTACATCAGCTCATCCACTGAATAGCAGTCCAAAGATGGATAAGTGGGTTGAAAATAATTCAACCAACAAAAATCTTCTGTCAGTGGCTGCAAAAGGCGGTCTGGTTTATGGAGATTATTCATCCAATACCTGGTACTCAAATTATTGGCTTTTTAAAATGGGGAGTGAGGATGTTGGGGCAGATGGTATACCAGGGACAAAAGACGCAGGTGAAGGGGATGGTATCTTTCAGCGAGAAACAGAGGATCTTGATGGTGATGGAGAATTCCGCAAGAATAACTATGGTTGGAAGGATATATCTACTACTGGAGGCAATAGTAATAAGAGTGAACCATTACAAAACTTTGACGGACTTAGAAGAGACGGGAAGAAAAGTGGTCCATTGTGGGACCCAATGGAAAAAAAAGAGATTAATCATTATGCCGAGACAGCCACAAATATGATCAGCAATATTGATGGTGTTTATTATACCCAGCATTTTCTTGGTGGAAGGGTAGCTAATTCACCCAAGTTTCGAGGTTCTCTTATCGGCAAGGATGAAGCTATTGTTTATTCTGGAACACTGCAATTAATGCAGGATACCCGATACCATAGCAATTATCGGGCAGATCCAAATTTCCCTATCTATCTTTTCCCACCCGGCTCACTTATGGAAGAAAAGGAGAGTGAGGTATTAGGGAAATTTCAGAATGTGGTTAGCTGGAGGGAGAAATGAAAGAAAGTATATTTATAAGTATATTCTTATTACTTTTTTCTACTGGATCAATTGTTGATGCCAAATGGATTCCACCAAATGCTACCCCTGAAGATGTGGAAAGATTGGTCAAGATGGAAGAAGAGGACAAGGCAAGGATAATTAGCGAACAACACCTCCGTGAAAAGACAGAACAAGAGAAGAAGCAGATAGCTGGTGTTACACCTGGTGGAATAATAGATGGAGAAAAAGAAGCAGGCAGAGAGATTTCTTCTCAAGCACCATCAACGGATAAACCTGGCTGGATACAAGAGAGGGAAGCTTCACAAATACCACCAACTGATAAATCTGTCGGGATACAGCAGCAAGCTGTACAAGGAGTGCCGGGAGTCTCAACAAACGAGCAGACAATACCGACTGCAGACAAAGAGAGTGTAAAATCAACAGAGGCTAAAAAGATGCAGAAGACTGGATGGAAAGATTGGGTGGCTATTGCATTTTTTATCCTTATTTTTATCAGTTCTCTGGTTCTTTATCTTTATGCCATGAATATATCAGGGTGTAAAACAACAGGACAAAAACAAGCCACCAAGAACACTGCTTCAAAGGGGCTAACCCTGGTAGAGATACTGGTAGCTACAGTAGTGATTGTTGTAAGCGTTCTTTGTGTCTTAAAGGCATTCAGATATGCCTCTCTTGTCCAGCCTCAAACAGGATACTCAACCAAAGCAATGACTCTGTGTGAGGAAAAATTAGAGGAGATACGGAATAGGCCATATGGAAACCTTACTGCAATGATAGTGCCAGAACAAGAAAGAATAAACATGGGTATCTATGGCTGGGTGGGAACATCAACAATACCAAGAAATGGCGGAGCAACTCGAACAACAACGATAAAAAGGATAAACGAGGTCTGGCATGGCGAGGAGCTGCCGCCAACATTTGAAGAGGTGCCTGTTGGTGCTACCTTTACTTATCTGAAGGCAAAGGTTAAGATGGAATGGGGCAGTATACCAATTCGGGACACTTCAGGGACAATAACAGGAAGCATACCGCTTAAACGAGAATTGAGTGTCTTTATTGCTCCAAGGACATAATCAAGGAATAAGTTAACTAAAAGTTCAAGTCGTCAGGGAATAATCCTTCTTAATAAAGGGGATGAGGGGGTTGTTACTCCCTTTTTTCTTATTTACAGCTCTACAGCTAATTGTAAATATACTGCCATCTTGACAAAAAGATAAAAAATGAGGCAAAGATGAATCTACGACATTATCAAAAGGGATTTACCCTCTTAGAGATACTTATTGCCATGGGTATAACAGGGATTATCATCATGCTCCTGACTTCTATCTATATTAATGCTACGAAGTTATGGCTTGTAACTGATATTCATATAAAGGCACAGCAAAAGGTAAGAGATTTGCTTACAGGTGATCCTCAGACTAAGGTAATGAAACGAGGAGAAAATGTGGTTTGGAAGGGGATACTTAATGAATTCCAGGATATGTGTATCCTTCTCCCCTCCTATCCTGGCGGGACATTGACACTTGCTCCTGATAGGGTCAGATTTGCTACAGAGGCTTATATCCAGGATGGTGGAGATGGTAATTATGATTCTAGACCAGCAGCAATACAATATGGAACACAAGCCATCTCAGATATTCAGATAGGAACATCAGGAACAGGAGCAATATTTATCATCTGTGGAAAGGATGGAAAATTTCGTTCCACGCCCGGGGATACGGATGGGAATAGATATATGGATATAGATGCAATTGTGGAAGTAGAGAGGACAGATGACATCCTTTATGGCCGTATTATTAATGGCAATGACGGCACAATCTCAACTACAAAAAGAAATGGTTCAGATGATGTTTTGCTAAGCAATACGGCTGCAGGAACAATACGTACCAATCCGGGTGCAGATAAGAGATTGCAAACTATTCTTGGAGATATGAATGGGGATGGAGATATATTAGATGCTAATGATGAAATATCTCCAGATGAATATATTGTAGGCGATGTCATTAGCTATGAATTTGATGCAGAGGAAAAGACTATTACCCGTGTAGTAAACGATGATGCTACTACTAAAAAAATTATTGGAGAAAATATTGCTAACTTTTCTCTGAGTTATTATGATGTTAATAACCTTTCAGTAACTACTACTACAACAACTGTAAAACAGATAGGCGGAACAGTAACCGTTGCCTTGCCCAAGAAAGTTGGGACTGAATACGCTACCTATACCCTTACCTTTAAGGTACATCCAAGAAAATTGAATTCAGCCTTTGGTGGGATGTAAGACAGTCCCTAACGATTGCAATGCCTCTTATTGTGTCCCACTTGATGCGTTCAATTCGTAATGTGGGAAGTGGGGAGGTGGTAGCAACGTAAAACCATTATAACTCTGTGTCCTCTGTGGCAAATTTTAATAATGGGTAAATGGTTACCATTGCTGAAAGCTGAGGGTGATAACCAATCAAAGGATAACAGATGGAAAAAACACTGCTCAAATACCTGATTTGCCCGTTTTGTGCTGAAGGTTTGCAGGTAGATAAGGTAATTAATGTTAAGGATACCAGGATTATTGATGGGATATTAAGATGCCCCTGCCACAGATACCCTATTATTTCAGGCATATTGTGTTTGCAGGGGGATGAAATTAGTGAGAAGGCATTGAGGCTTCTGGATAGGAAGAAAACACATGCTGCCCTTTATCTGATGCTTGAGGGCAGGATGATGAAAAAAGTTATCAGCCTGACCAAAAGGCTTCACTTAGCTCCAAGATTCTGGAAGATAATTAGTTTTTGGAATTGGAAATATTGGACATCTTATTTGCGATACCGATTCTCTGCCCCAAACTTTATTTGTTCATTGTCACTCATGCCATTGATAAAAGAGGCTGGTGGGTATATGCTGGATGTGTGTGCCGGGGTTGGGCATTTTGCCTTTATGGCAACAAAGCATATCCCGGCAACTAAAATAGTTTGTGTCGAAAGACGATTCACCAGCCTTTACCTTGCCCAAGAGTTTTTTGCCCCTCATGCAGCAGGGTATATTGACTGGGATGCAAGTCAGATGCTTCCATTTGTTGATGGTTTTTTCAATAGCGTTGTCTGTCTGGACAGCTTCCATTACATAGACACAAAATACTTGTTTAGCAAGGAGATGATGCGGGTTCTAAATAAGGACGGCATCCTGCTCATCCCTCATATCCATAATTCAAGCTTACCTGATGTCCTTCCTGGTGCACCCTTGAGCCTATCCCATTACCAAAAGCTGTTTGGTGATCTTGAGATAAGAATGATTTCAGAAGAGAGGATGCTAAAGGATTTGTTGTCCGAGCATGTGGTAGAGCTTAGCTCTGCAAATGATGAGCCGGTTTCTCTGCCAGAGGCAGTATCTCTGGCAATAGATAATGCAGGAAACTTTACCCTTGCCGCAAGTAAAAGTGATAAGTATTTCAAAAGGTATTCTACAGAAATGCTGTTTGCATCTTCACCTGTAAATTTAGTAGTTAATCCTATATACAAGGTCAAAAAATGCAGAGACGGTATTCGTCTTAAACTCAAGTTCCCATGCCGACTTTATAGAGCAGAATTCCCTCTCATTGAAAGGTATTTTGAAAAAAAGTTGTTTATCAGCAATGATGATCTCAAAAGTGAGGAGAAAAGAATGATGTGGCAGAAAAGGTTTATTCTGGTTGATGTGCCACTAAGGTTTATGAATCGTCAGGCAGTATTGTAGGAAGCTGTTGGAAGAGAGTGTGCATTTCGACATCTGGATTTCTGAAGAAACCATCGCAGAGTTGAGCATTGGAGATTATCCTAACAAGGATCAGATTCTTGCATTTATGGCTGAGCAACAGGTTCTTTTACCTAATGAGGAGATACTGGAGATAGCACAGGT
>JASEHA010000155.1 GCA_030018795.1 bacterium | reverse complement strand
CCCAGACGGCTTTCTAATTTAAGAGCCCTTTCCAGATTGACCTTATCGCCAGATGTCAGATTTTGGAGGTTGGTTAATCGCAAGGTTTCAGGGGATACATCTGCAGAAAAGGAATCTTTATCTACCCTGGTTGCGGTAAGACATGTTCCATTAACAGCAACGCTATCCCCGCATCTCAAGTCAGAAACGATTATTCCTGCATCAATTACCATAGAGTATGATAATTTTTGTCTTATTATTCCAATCTCTTCAATAATTCCAGTAAACATATTAAAGCTTATTATACATTATTCAATAGAGAAAGTCAAGGCAAAATTTGAGACTTCTGCTTGGAGTGGGCAGTGATTACAGTCTGGATTTCTTTTGCTGCACAGCTCCTTACCCAGCTGGACAATCAGGGCATGATATTCATTGTAGATGGCCAGATCAGGTGGCAGGTTATTCATAAATAGTTTTTGAATATGGGTATAAGAGGTATCATCCTCTTTAATAAGGTTATGACGGCTAAGGACTCGACGGGTATAGGCATCCACAACAAAGATAGGTTTATAGCAGGCATACAGGATAATGGAATCAGCGGTTTCCATGCCAATACCATTTATTTGCAGGAGTTCATGCCTCAATGACCACATCTCTGTCTGAGCCATCTTCTCCATACTGCCTTCATACCTTGAGAACAGAAACTCAATGAATGCCTTCAGTTTTTTAGCCTTTTGATTGTAATACCCTGACGAACGGATCATTTCACCAAGCAGGTTTGGGTCAATATCCCTGATATGTTCAGCAGTAAGCAGGTTGTGTTCCTTTAATCTATTAATCGCCTTTTCTACATTTGTCCAGGCTGTGTTTTGGGTAAGAATTGCTCCGATAGCTACCTCAAAGGGTGTCTCGCCAGGCCACCAATGCCGGGGACCAAATGCCTTGTATAGGCTGTCATAGATTGACATTAGAATTTTTTCCATGTAACAACAAACATCCTGCTTGTGGTTTATAATGCTCAAGCTGGAAGCTTGAGCTACTGTCATGTCAACCTTAATTTGTCGCATGTAGTAGAGACGCAAAATGTTGCGTCTCTACATTGGGAAAGGGCAGAGACAAGCCCTGCCCCTACATTAACCTATCCGACAATTGATGGTTGACACAACACTACTCTGGCTTCTGGCTTCTGAATTCTATCTTCTGCCTTCTATCCCTACTTCCTCTTCCCCGGCTGCTTCTCCTCTTTCGGCTTTATTATCTTCCATGGATGCTGTTTCAGGTCTTCGCTCAACAGCTTAAGGTTATTGGCTGTTTCTGACAGGTCATCAGCTATTTTCTTATCCTTTATTATCCTTCCAAGGCTGCCGTTTCCTTCATCAATCTTTTTGCAGACATTAGAGAAGCTTGAGGCAGCTGTAGAAAATTCTGCAAGGCATTTATTTATTCCCTTATCTGTATTGAGAATAGCCATGTTCATGTTCTTTGTTGCCTTTTTGAGTTCTCCGGTCACATTTCGCAGCTCTTCCCTATTTTCAGCCACTGTTTTCTCCAGGGTAGTAGAGAGCTTGTTAAAGTTATGGATGCTCAAGGAGATATCTTGCTTATTGTTTTTTATCAAGCTGTTTGTATCTTTTGTAATCTCTGACAGGTTGTAGATAATACCCGCTACCTCCTCCCATGTCGTCTGGCCATTAAACACCACCCTTTCTAAAAATTTCACCTGATAATCCAGCATCTTTACTACCCTTTCGCCACGCACCAAAACCTCTTCTACATTGACAGGGTTTTCTCCAATTATAGAGTCATTATTCTTTAATAATTTTTTTTTTCCCAGGGTAATCTCTATGTATTTTTCACCCACAATCCCAAGGGAGTTTATGGTTACCTTGGCATCAGAATGGATCTTGGCACTTGATTCTACCCAGATAGTAGCTTCAATTTGATTGCCAATTAATTGTAAATCTCGCACCTCTCCAATCTCCATCCCTGCTAATCTTACTGGTGCCCCAATATCTAATCCGCTGACATAATCAAAATGCACCCTTAGCTGGTACCCCTGGCGATAAAAACTCCTTCCCCCAGCAAGGGTAATCATTATTCCGGCAATAATAATCGCTACGGCAACGACTATACCTATCTTTAATTCTTGTTGCATATTTATCTCCTTGTAGGGCTGGTGTCGTATTAATCATCAATTGTCGTATAGTAGAGACGTTGCAATGCAACGTCTCTACCGTTTGCCCCTGCCCTGTGTAAATCTAACGAGGGACAACCACGAGAGTTGTCTTTTGCAATAGTTATGCGACAGATTAAGGTTGACATGACACTACAGTCTATCTACCTTTCTAATCACTAATAATTGGCCCCTCAGCACTTCCAGTAATAAACTGTTGAACAATAGGGTTATTGGTATTTCTTATTTTCTCAGGTGTTCCAACCTCAATAATCTTCCCATCATAGATCATAGCCATACGGTCAGCAATGGCATAAGCTGAAGTCATGTCATGGGTTACAACTATGGATGTTAAAGAAAGTTTAGCCTGCAATTCCTTGATCAATTTATTAATATTAGCCGCAAGGATTGGGTCAAGCCCTGTGGTTGGCTCATCATACAGAATAATTTCAGGTGAAGCAGCTATTGCCCTTGCCAGTCCTACCCGTTTTTTCATTCCGCCGCTTAAGTCTGACGGCATCAGATGCTCAATGCCTGACAACCCAACCAATTTCAGTTTTTCTGAAACTATTCTCATTATCTCGTTTTTTTTCATACTCGTATGCTCAAAAAGGAAAAAGCCTACATTTTCTGCCACATTCAAGGAATCAAAAAGGGCTGCCCCCTGGAATAACATACCAAACCTCTTTCTGATTGTCTGCATACCCTCTTCATTCATTCGGGTAATATCATTGTCAAATACCTCTATTTTGCCACGTTCAGGCTTCATCAAACCAATGATATGCTTTAAGAGCACACTCTTTCCGCACCCGCTTCTTCCAATAATAACCATTGTCTGTCCTTTTTCTATTTTCAGGGTTACACCCTTTAATACCTTGTTAGAGCCAAAACCCTTCCAGACATCGATGATGTTAATCATGGTGCGACACTCCTTGCGTAGCAAGATAAAGAAGTCAGAAGACAGAAGATAGAAGCCAGAATCCAGAAGAGCAGGAGATAGGAGACAGAAGGATGGAATAGGCTTCTAACATTTTTCATTCTGAATTCTGAATTCTGGCTTCTGGCTTCTGTCTTCTGAATTCTATTCAATACAATATCATTGTCAATAAATAATCTGAAACAAGCACGGTCATGATTGAAAGCACAACCGCAGAGGTAGTAGCCTGTCCCACGCCCTCTGCCCCGCCGCTGGCAGTAAATCCCTTGTAACAGCTAATGGTAATCATTAATCCGCCAAAGATAATGGTTTTTACCAACCCATTTATAATATCAATAGGGTCAAGAAAATCTATGCTTTTCTGGATGTATATCTGGTGACGTATCCCAAACTTCCAGACACCGATCATATATCCGCCAAACATGCCAATAATATCAGCAAATACAGTCAGTATCGGAAGCATAATCAAGGCTGCATAGAATCTGGGGACAGCCAGATATTTAATTGGGTCAGTAGCCATGGTTCGCAAGGCATCTATTTGTTCGGTAACCTTCATCGTGCCTATCTCTGCAGCTGTTGATGAACCAATTCTTCCTGAGACAATAATAGCGGTTAGAACCGGCCCAAGCTCCATGGTCAGGGATGCTGCAACAAGGCTGCCGGTATACATTTCCAGCCCTACTATCTTAAACTGAAGGTATGCCAGATACCCCAGAACCATACCCACAAATATAGACATCAGGCTGACTATAGGCAGGGTATCTACGCCAATCTTAACCATCTGCTGGACAAAGTGTTTGGCATTAAATGGTTTTTTTGCTCCCTGAACAATGATTTGTTGCAGAAGGGAAGCCATCCGTCCCAATTCATCCAGTCCGACAATTATTTTTTTTCCAATCCGTTCAACTAAATATCCCACTTTTCTTTACCTATTCCTTCTATTCCTTCACCCTTTCTAAGTTTTCAAATCTGGTAAAGCGATTGATGAATGCCAATTTTACTGTGCCTGTAGGTCCATTCCTTTGCTTTCCGATAATGATTTCAGCAATACCTTGATTCTCCTCTGTTGGTTTATAATACTCTTCTCTATAAACAAACATCACCAGATCGGCATCCTGTTCAATAGCTCCAGACTCTCGCAGGTCTGAGAGCATTGGTTTTTTGTCTGTTCTTGCCTCTGGTGCCCGTGAAAGCTGGGACAGGGCAATAACTGGCACGTTTATCTCTCTGGCTAATGACTTTAATGATCTGGAGATTTCAGAGACCTCCTGCTGTCTGTTATCACCACGGGTTGTTGTTCCTCTAACTAACTGGAGATAATCGACAATAATCAATCCAACATCATGTCTTGCCTTAAGTCGGCGAGCCTTTGCCCTTATCTCAAGAACAGAAAGGGAAGGGGTATCATCAATATAGATGGGTGCCTCAGCCAATACCCCGGCGGCTGTGGTTAGTTTTGGCCAATCAGACTCACTCAGGTAGCCTGTGCGAAGTTTACTGGCATCAACCCTTGCCTCAGCACACAATATCCTTTGCACCAATTGCTCCTTGCTCATCTCCAGGCTGAATATCCCTGCCGGCACCTTTGCCTTTATGGCAGCATTCAAGGCTACATTAAGGGCAAAGCTTGTTTTTCCCATAGATGTTCTGCCGGCAATAATGACAAGGTCAGATGGCTGAAATCCTGATGTATAATTATCCAGATCCACAAAACCACTTGGCACACCAGTAACATGCTCTTTCCGATTAGAAAGTTTTTCAATCATCTCAAAGCTGTCATGAAGCATGGCTTCAAGTGGCACAAACTCACGGGTTATCTTCTTCTGGACAACATCAAATATCATTCGTTCAGCCTGATCGAGTATCAAAGAAACATCATCCCCGCCCTCATACCCCAGGGAAACAATGCCTGTAGCAACATTTATCAGTTTTCGCAATAATGCTTTGTCCTGAACAATCTTAGCGTAATACTCTATATTTGCTGAAGTTGGAACGCTGTTTAAGAGTGTGGTCAGATAAACCGCACCACCAACAGATGCCAGCTCATTATTATGCTGCAATTGCGTAGATAGGGTAACAATATCTACAGGTTCATTCTTCTCATAAAGAGAGATAATGGCTTGATATATCTTTCTGTGTACATCCCGATAAAAATAGTCATCCTCAATCAACTCTATGGCACTGCCAATGGCATCCTTATCCATAAGCATGGCACCAAGCACAGACATCTCTGCATCTATTGATTGAGGTGGTATCTTTTCTACTGGCATATGTTTCTCCATTTTAGGTCAGAAGGCAGAAGTTAGAATTCTGACTTCTGCCTTCTGCATTCTTTATCACCTTACTCTCTTTCCACCACAACCTTAACCACTGCTGATATCCCCTGATAAAGCTTAATGCTTACGGTATGCTCTCCCAGTGATTTTATAGGGTCATGGCTTATCATCTTTTTTTCTACCTTTAGTTTATGCCGCATCAAGGCTGCGACAATATCATCCGTAGTCACTGACCCAAAAAGCTTCTCGCCCTCACCAGCCTTCTTTTTCACCGTAAGGGTAATATCCTTCAACCTTTCAACAAAATCTACGGCTGTTGCCTTTTCCTTAGCTGCAAGTGAGGCAATCCGTTTCTTTTTATCCTCAAGGGATTTGACATTACCTGTTGTCGCTGGCATGACCAGATCCTTTGGAAACAAAAAATTCTTGGCATAACCCTCAGCCACTGTTTTTACATCCCCAGCCTTTCCAAGACCAGAAACATCCTTTTTCAAGATTACTTGTTGAGTAGACATCGTTAATAACCTCCTCCTAATTATATGCACTCCAATAAAAAAATTGACATAAAGATAATAGTAGCCCAACATTCT
>JASEHA010000154.1 GCA_030018795.1 bacterium | reverse complement strand
ATGCTCTTTTTACATGAGGCATTATGAGACAGTTGGCTTTATCGAATATTCAGAGTTGCAAAAAATGCTTGACAATATACCACAATCTGTTATAATGGCAGCATACTATAATAATTACAATACTTGTCTTGAGCCTGTCGAATAAGATAAAGAGAGGATGGGATGATACAACAATTGGCTATCCTGATGATGCTTGTTTTTTGTACGGCTTGTTCTCAGGTAGAATCTCGTGCTGTTTTCATGGCTAAAAAAAATGCCTCAGAATATGCTCGGGATATTCCGGGTGCAAAAAAACACGAAATTGTGGCTGTGAAGACCGTAAAAAACTTAAAGGATACCCTGAAGTTTCTTAAAAGAAATGGAATAACCTCAGAGATAATAAGAGTAGATGCCGGAGATATTGTGCTTATTGTCAGAATCCATCACAGGCTTCAATGGATGGGGAAAAATATAGTCTTTGTCAGCGATTCAAGGGGAAAGCTGAAATATGTGATTGAAAGAACGAGACCAGATAAGCCATATGTTCGATGGTAAGGACAATTGTGGGAAAAATATAACAGCGACAAATGGTACTAAACTTAAGAGAAAATGGCTCAAGCATCAAGTATGCAGAGACGCAAAAATCTTGCGTCTCTACTCCCCCTATTACGAATTGAATGCATCAAGTAGTACACAATAAGAGACATGAAAGACGTTGCAATCAGTCCAGTGCACCAGTCGATCGCAATCCTTTTTTCATCGAATCCCACTTTTCTCGCCTTTTCGCCTCCTTGCTTGGTTACCAATAAAAACTTGAACATCGAGTCTTACGTCTTTTGCGTGGATTCTTTCCACAATCACAACCATCATAGCCTCTTCGTACTTGCCACCCTTTCCCAGACAAATGGATTCTTTTTCCAGACATACCAATCTACCCAGGCAAGGATTCTGGTTGTAACCTCTAACAAAACAGATACAAATGTTAAGCACAATCTTTTAGGATTGAGTGTCATCTCTTCCAGCAGACACCTGAAAACCAGCATCTTATCCATGGTTTTAGGGATATAATATCCCTGTGGCAGCATATGTTTTAGCTGATAATAAGCTACTACTTGCCGTACCCGATAGGTGAGGAAATCATGGAAGGTCTCTGGCCCCCTGTTTCTTACAATGGCATCCGGCACATAGACAAGTTTATAGCCATTACCATCAGAGTCCTTTTTCTGAAGGATAACAGAGGTCAGGTAGGTTTCATCGGTCAATATATCCTCTGGAATCTGGGGGATAATATTCCTCATGCCAGTAACCTCACCGGTCTTAAACTCTATCATGCCTATACGATGGTGTATTTTCCAAAAAAGATGGATATAAAACCCTAAAACCGTATCCTCAGAATTAACCGGGACTATCTGGCAGCCAGTCATACCAACCTGTTGGTCAGCAAATGGAGCAGCCAATTTCTCAAGTACATCCCTTTCTGGAATAGTATCAGCACTCTCAAACACAACCACCTCACCCACAGCATGTTTTAAGAATAAATTAATGGCTGATGCCTTACCCCTTCGTGTTTCCTGAATAAGCAGCATTATCCTTTTATCCTTCTGGCAAAACTCATCAACTATGTTGACTGTATTATCCGTACACCCACTTGCCACCACAATTATCTCTTTTATCAAGCATATAGATGTTTCCTGCGAAACAAGTGCCTCAAGCAGCCTGCCAATATTTGCTTCTTCATTGTAAGCCATGATGCCAATACTGCATGTAATCATTTAATCCTTCTCCTTATCTATACTCATCACTGGCATAAATTGCGATTTTCCTTGTTCGCTCTCTTATTAGAGCGTGAAATCGAGATAGTATTGAAACGTGGCCGCCTCGAGCAAAGTCGAAACGAGCGAAGTCGACAGGCTGTTACGGAATGCAAAATCAGCAGTAATAACATGCCCTATATAATAGATAACAATAAGCTTGGATCAACATATTGTGTACCTCACGCACCAGATTCTTATTCCATAACAGCGTGTTGAGGGGTAAAAATGCTGCGAAGCAGCAAGGTGATGTAGTGTCGTGTCAACCCTTCAGTGTCGCATAGAGATGATATAATTGTAGGATGGGTGCTAACCCATCTACCTCATCTATCCGATAATTGAGAGTTGACACGACATTAGGATATAAGTGAAGAGTTATGTAGTCTGTCCTAATAGGGAAGGTCATTGTACGAAGATATAATTCTGATTCTCTCCTGTCTAACAGTCTATAGCCTATTCAACTATCCTTCCACCGCCTAATAGTCAAATGTTTATTGATGTTATGGACGCTGATGTATACTCAAGCAAGATGCACGAAGGCGATTAAGATTAAAGGGGGGTAGACGATAATGAAAGAAATGAAGAAAAGAATTGCAGCTATTTTTTTCTGTTTTGTGGCAATGACAGGTTATTCATTTGGAGCAGCTACAGATGGGATTGATATAAAAGGATTTGAAAGCCAGGATATAGGCGATTGGGTAAAGTTTCCTTCCATTTCAGAGCTTGGGGCAGACATATATAATCCAGGATATATGAGTGATTATTGTGTTAAGATAGATGGTGTTGGGTTAAAACTGTCGCAAGAGGAGGGGTATATCCATTCATTGCCCCAGATAAACAGTGGTTATCTTTCTACAGAAGAACCAAGTGATTGGAAACATGGCTCTGTTTATACCTTACGGTGTATGGTCAGGGCAGGTAGTGATAGCACTTCTAATGATAGCAGTAAGTCGTACCTTGAATGTACTGACCCTGATGGGGATGTGGTTTTAAGCAAAAGCCCGTTATTTATTCCAACCTCTGAATGGACAGAGTATATCTTAAACGGTTATACTGGAAATAGCCCTATGACTACCATCAAGCTTGGCTATACAGCCGGACAGGGAGCAATCTATTTCGATGATGTTTCGTTTTATGATTCCAGCTGTTATCTTCAATCCAGTACCCTGCCAGAGGATACACATCCACTTGTATTTTATGTCCATGATGCAGATGACAGCCCATTGACTGTAACCATAAACAGGCTGCAAGGGGCAACAGCCTCAACTACCCCTGTGGTTTCTGTATTTGACCCATTTGGCAGTCTTAAACTGACAAAAACCTGTGAGCCAGGTAATCAGTCATTCAATCTAACTATTCCTTCAGATAATATCAGGGGTGATTATCGAATAGAGATCCCACAGGATATTTCGTCTGTCTGGCAGGTATCGGCAAAAAAATTGATACTTGATAATAAAGGTGTCTCTGTAAGTTCAGGGGTTAACAGTGTGATGTATTTTGCGGTAAATAATCAGGCAACCTTTAGCTTGAAATTAAAGGATAATGGAAGCAATATTGGGACATATTCGGCAACCCTGTATGACCCAAATGGCATGGCAGTGAAAGGAATTGTATGGGCAGCAGGATCTGAAGGATGGCATGATCTGGTTATGGATAGCCCGGTTGTTGCCGGAGGGAGCCCCTCTGGCGGAGGGAGCCCCTCTGGCGGTGTGTGGGGTGTTGGCTTCAAAACAAGCTGTTCTGACACAAATCAGGAGAATATTTCTATTTCAGCAGAGGGTATTCCGCCATATTTCTCCTTTACACGTAATTCTTATTTCCTGCCAGCAGTATGGCGTTATCCTGCAGAAGGTTTTTCAGTAATTGCAAATCAGGCTAAAAGTATAACCAGCATGGATGAGAAGATAACCCTCAATATCCCGGCAAGAGGGATCAATAGGAATGGTACTGTAAGTATCCAAAAGATGGATGCCCCGGTTGTTCCGGCAGGGTATTCTCTGGCAAGTCAGGTTTACAATATCGAACTCCGCGGCACATCATCATCCTTTCAACCCTTGCTGCCTATTCCACTTGCCTTTCGTTATGACGACACACTCTTATCTGAGAAGGAAGAAAAAACACTGACTGTTTTTTATTACGGCACAAGTACAGGCAATACCAATACAGCTGCATGGATACCCCTGCCAACAATATCACGATCCATAAAGGATAATCTTGTCCTGGTAAATGTTCCTCATTTTACACCCTTTGCCATTCTTTCTTCCCCTGCCTGGCAGGTGAGATTTTTTATAGAAACATCAGAGGGTGTCATGGATAATGGCAATTATTTTGGGATGGATGCTGGTGCTCAAAATACCTATACTGACCCATTTGACCTTGAAGAGGAGCCGTCAACACCAAAGCCATGTGTTTCTCTTTATGTTGCCTCACCAAATGGAACAAGATTTACCAAGGATATCCGAGCATTAAAGGATTTGACCATTGACGTTGAGGAATGGGCTTTTGAGGTAAATACTGATGTGCTTGCACGGGCAGGGGCACAGGTGACTATTACCTGGGATATCTCAAGTATTCCACCAAACTATCCGCTAAATCTATTGGAGGTTAATCAGCAATTGGTTGATTTAAGAGAGATAGCCGCATATAGGTTTGTTGTCCCAACCGGCAATAATACCAGGAGATTTATCCTGCGGGTTGGCGGTGAAAAAAAAGGGACAATTACTGTAAGCCGTACATTTTCTAATAATTGGAATCTGTGCTCTATCCCCTTGCTTCTGGCAAATCCTGAACCTGAGACAGTTTTCCCCGAAGGCCGTATCTCAAGGTTTGTTGACGGTAAGTATCTGGCTTATGAACAAGGAGAAGGAAATTTTGGAACAATTACACCAGGTGTGGGTTATTGGTTTAAGACAGGCAGCACCATAACCACGAATTTTATTGGACATGTATTAGAAAATGGGACATATAGTATTCCTATCATCTCTGGCTGGAATCTTATTGGCAATCCCTTTATCTTTGGGGTAAGCTGGGATAGTATCCTCTTTTCTTATGGAACAGTAACAGAAAAGGTATCTGATGGCAGGGTAGTCAAGGATGGGATCTATCGATATGGAATGGACCAGAAAGGTAAAACAGGATATAGCATGGACAGATATAGAGATAATCCTGTCATGTCTCCGTGGGAAGGATACTGGTTGTATTCATCCATGATAGGTGATTTAAAAGTGCCTGCTATCCCGAGTCAGCCGTTGGCAGCTCTTGCCCCTGAATTGTTGACAGATCAAAGAAATTGGGAGGTAAAGCTATCTGTATTCACAGATAGAAGCATTGATAATGACAATTATTTTGGTGTAGCTGAGGATGCCATCGATGGATACATATTAGAGCCGCCAAATGGGTATTCGCCGTATGTCAGTCTGTACTTTCCAATGGATGACTATGATATTTTTGGCAAATTTGCCTGTGTCTACAAGTCTCCATCCTTGAATTCTCCAAAGGTCTGGGATTTTGAGGTATTGACTGATGGTATGCAAAATACAGATGTAACCCTTCAATGGCAGGGGGTGCCAGTTTCAGAGGCGATAACCCTTTGTCTGACTGACCTTGCAGCTGATAAAAAAGTAGATATGCATCAAATTAGCAGCTATACCTATAACAACGGTACAGAACGAATAAGACGATTTCAGGTATCTGCTGCTACAGCTGCGAGTGAAACACAGACAACAAATGGGCAAATATATGCCTGGCCAAATCCATTAACTGTTAATGGGATACCACCTGAGGTGTTTACCTTTGAATATCTTCCACTAAATAGCGTGATCAAGATTTACACCCTGGCTGGTGAGCTGGTTGTTGTCCTTAACAACAATAAATGGGAGGCAAAGAATGATGATGGTAAGATAGTTGCCAGTGGGGTTTACTTCTATGTGGTGGAAAATGGAGGCAATGTCAGAAAGACAGGGAGGCTGGCGGTAATAAAATAGCTGATGTAGGTATTGGATTGGTGGTACAGTGATAACGATTGTGTTTACACTAACCATTTGTTGATATCGAATTGTTCGACAGAAGTGGCAGAGGGAGGTTGTTGAGCAAGAAAGTCCTGCGGTGAAATGTCAAGAAAAAAATGAGCCGCTGAATATTCGATAAAGCCAACTGTCTCATAATGCCTCATGTAAAAAGAGCATT